>NZ_WQQD01000003.1:0-127735 GCF_018785605.1 Blautia sp. MCC270 | reverse complement strand
TAAAGAAATTTTCGAGAATCGTATGTGTTTCACTGTTTAGTTATCAAGGTTTGTTGTGTCTGTCTCTCAGACAGCTCGTTCATTTTATCTCATTCTCAACTGCTTGTCAAGAACTTTTTTTTAATTTTTTTGAAGCATTTAGTCTTCAAAAAAACCAAAGCGGAGAAGGAGGGATTTGAACCCTCGCGCCGCGTTAACGACCTACTCCCTTTCCAGGGGAGCCCCTTCGGCCAGCTTGGGTACTTCTCCAAATTGCCCTACTTACTAAGTAGTTCCGATATTTATCTCTGCCGTTCTCAGCGACAGGTGATATTATATCTCGTATCTTTTATGTTGTCAAGTACTTTTTTAACTTTTTTAAAAAGTTTTTATTCTGTATTTGACAAACGGAGAGAGTGGGATTCGAACCCACGCGCCCTTGCGGACAAACGGTTTTCAAGACCGCCTCGTTATGACCACTTCGATATCTCTCCATATAATGTTTTTCAACATTTTTTGTGCTGTTTTGTCAGCGCATGTTGTATTCTATCATCAAATATCTCCCCTGTCAATAACAAATTTGATATTTTTTTCAAAAAATTGGACATATAGCTTCAATTTCTGCTATATGTCCATATTTACCGGGATTTTCACCCTGTTCTACTCTCTGTTCTACTCTCTATTCTACTCTCTGTTTTCCTTCAAAAATGCCTCCGCAACCACCAGATCTTCCGGTGTTGTGATCTTGATATTGCGATAAGAACCTTCTGAAAAGCGGATCTTCACCCCGGTCTCATGTTCTGCAACCATGGCATCATCTGTAATTCCTGTCATTTCCTTCTGCCGAATGCTGGTATATGCGCCATAGATCAGTGGGTACTGAAAGATCTGCGGAGTCTGGACGATCCATACACTGCTGCGATCCGGAGTTTCACTGACATTCCCATCCTCATCTGCGATCTTAACTGTATCCTTGGAAGGCATGCCTGTAACACTGGCACCTGTCTGTGCTGCTGCCATAAGTCCTCTTTCAATGATCCCATGATCAATAAATGGTCTGGCACCGTCATGGATCAGCACATACTCTGTGTCTTTACACGCACGAAGTCCTTCATAAACAGAATCGTACCGTTCTTTTCCGCCGGATACTACAGCAGAAATCTTTGTAAAACCATATTTTTCCACGATTTCTTCTTTGCACCAGAAAACATACTCCTCCCCTGTTACCAGGATCACATCCCTGATCAGCGGACTTTCCTGAAAACAGCGCAGAGAATAACAGAGCACCGGCATCCCGTCAAGCTCCATAAACTGCTTCTGTATTTTGCTGTGCATTCTCTTTCCCTGGCCTGCTGCCAGGACAATAGCTGTATTTCTGCACTCTCCCATGATCAATTACCCCGGATTCTTTTATCTTTCGCCAAGCTTCAGGTTCGGAACCGCATTCAGATCCCAGCTGTGGCGTGTTCCCCTGATATATTCATAGTAAGCTGCCACACCGATCATCGCTGCGTTATCCGTACAGAAGATCGGTGACGGACGGTAAAATTTGTATCCACGTTCTGTACATGCTTTTTCCATAGCAGTGCGAAGTGCTCCGTTGGAAGCAACACCTCCTGCAATGGCAACCTTTTTCATGCCAAAATCAGCTGCTGCCTGCATGGTATGCTCTACCAGTACGTCAACAACCGCCTTCTGGAAGGATGCCGCGATATCTGCACGGTTTACTTCCTCACCTTTCATTTTTGCCCCGTTTAAATAATTAAGAACTGCGGACTTCACGCCGCTGAAGCTGAAATCATACGGATTTTCGCCGATTTTTGCACGTGGAAACTCGATAGCGTCCGGATTTCCTTCCTTTGCCAGCTTATCGATCTTCGGTCCTCCCGGATATCCCAGCCCAATGGCACGTGCAACCTTATCAAATGCCTCACCTGCCGCATCGTCTCTGGTTCGGCCCAGGATCTCAAACTGGCCGTAGTCCTTCACAATAACAAGATGGGTGTGTCCACCGGATACAATGGCACAGAGAAACGGCGGTTCCAGATCCGGATGCTCAATATAATTGGCAGAAACATGTCCTTCTATATGATGCACGCCTACCAGTGGCAGGTTTCTTGCATAGGCAATAGCCTTGGCTTCTGCCACACCTACAAGAAGTGCACCGACAAGCCCCGGTCCATAGGTTACACCGATAGCATCAATATCATCCAGAGTGACATTTGCCTCGTCCAGCGCTTCCTGGATGACCTGGTTGATCCTTTCTATATGATTTCTGGAGGCGATCTCCGGTACAACACCTCCGTACAGTTTATGGATCTCGATCTGTGAGGAAATCACGTTTGATAAGACAGTCCTTCCATTTTTTACAACGGAAGCTGCTGTTTCATCACAGGAGCTCTCAATACCAAGAATTAATGTATCTTTCATTTTTTCAGTCCTCTTCAAAATTCAGTTCCACACTCTTCCCGTCTTTTCCCGGCCATGCCTTCGGAAAGATCTCACGTACTGTATCCATGTAATCATCCGGACGTACCAGAGAAGGGCTGTAATGGGTCAGCCACATTTCCCCCACTTCCGCATCACGGGCAAGAGTGGCCGCTTCACGAAACGTCATGTGTTTGTAGCCTTTTGCCTTTTCGATCTTGTCATCTTCACCGTACATTCCCTCACAGATAAAAAGATCGGAACCTTTTGCATTACGTAAAATAGACTCTGTCGGTCTGGTATCTGTGGTATAAGTAAGCTTGATCCCTTTTCTTGGCGGACCAAGCACCATATCCGGTGTGTAGATCCTTCCTTCATCCTCCACAGTCTGTCCCTTCTGCAGCGGATTCCAGAATTTCAGCGGGATCTCATGTGCACTGGCACTGTCAGGAGAAAATTTTCCCTGGCGCAGGATCTCAAGGGTATATCCATAGCAGGTAACATTATGGTTCACCCGAAATGCAGTGATCCGGTAACCGTTCAGTTCCAGAACCTCCTCCGGTTTCGTGATCTCGATAAATTTAATTTCAAAGGGCAGCTCCGGTGCGATCACACGAAGTGCGCTTACCACACGTTCCAGTCCTCTTGGGCCTACCAGAGTCAGCGGTTCTGTGCGGTCTGCATTTCCCATAGTCAAAAGGAGTCCCGGAAGTCCGCTGATATGATCCCCATGATAATGGGTAAAACAGATCACATCAATAGGCTTGAAGCTCCAGCCCTTTTCTTTAATGGCCACCTGAGTGCCTTCCCCGCAATCGATCATCAGACTGCTGCCGTTATAACGGGTCATCAGTGCGGTGAGCCATCTGCGTGGCAGCGGCATCATTCCTCCGCAGCCAAGTAAACAAACATCTAACATATTTTTCCTCTTTTCCTGTTCTGTGGCAAAGTTTAGCATACTTATCCCGTACAGACAAGTACCTCTCCCGGGTAAGCCTATTCAGAAACTGCGGTGCGTGTCATAAGAACAGCATCCTCTGTAGGATCTGTATAGTATCCCTTTCGCAGGCCATCCCGCACAAATCCCTGACGTTCATAAAGCCGGATCGCAGTCTCATTTCCTGCCCGTACCTCCAGATGGATCATGGTGATCCCACGCTCTTCTGCCAGACGGATCATACTTTCCATAAGGAAATTTCCGATTCCCTCTCTCTGACGGTCTCTGCGGACAGCCACATTGGTCACATCCCCCTCATCCAGCACCGTAAGAAGACCACAATATCCCAGGATCCGGCCCTTTTCTTCCACAACAAGAAACATCCCGTTCTCTTTCATAAGAAATGTCAGAAATCCCTCTTTTGTCCAGGGGACTGAAAAAAGTTCCTCTTCGATCTCCATAACCTGATCCAGATCATCCACAAGCATTTCTCTTAAGATCATGCGTTTTCCCCTTCTGATCCTTTTTTCAGTTTCTGGGCACGCTCCCGCTCAGCCTGTGAAACACGGAGATAATCCGGTTTGTGCTCAGCCGCTGTCTCGGTTCTGCCTTCTTTATAATAAAGGACACCAAGTGCACCTACAGCACCTGCTCTCTGTCTGGAAAGATGGGCCGGTGCAAAAGAAAACGGTACAGTAAGCTTATCTGCGATGATATCTTTAAATACCGGGACTCCGTCTCCGAGGAATGTTACGGTTTCTCCCATCTCATTCAGCATGGAAAGAAGCTCCTCAATTCCCACTGCCATCTGATCCTTTACCGTCATGAGCCTGTGATTCTCGTAACGATAGATTCCCGTATAAACCTGCTTTCTTCTGGCATCCATGATCGGACAGATCAGTCCGTTTACATCATAGAGATTATAGGCCAGTGCCTCCACAGTTGGAATCCCGACCAGTGGTTTGTCAAGGGCAAGTCCAAGTCCCTTGGCTGTGGCAGAGCCAATACGGAGTCCGGTAAAAGAGCCCGGTCCCTTGGCTACCGCAATAGCGTCAATCGTCTTCAGATCCAGCTCTGTCATCTTCACGATCTCATCCAGCATGGGAAGAAGAGTCTGGGAATGTGTTTTCTTATAATTAACTGTATATTCCGCTACCAGTGTATCGTCCTCCACAATGGCTACGGATGCCACGATTCCGGAACTGTCCAGTGCCAAAACTCTCATTCTGTCTTTTCTCCTCTCTCCTCAATGGTGATCTTTCTGTATTCAAAGCCCTTCTCAAGATCTTTTTCAATGGTAACTTCGATCCTTTTTTCCGGCAGGATCTCCTCAATGAGTTCCGCCCATTCGATCAGACAGATTCCCTGCCCGAAAAAATAATCATCGTATCCGATCTCTTCCATTTCTTCCAGATCCCCGATACGATATACATCAAAATGATAAAATGGCAGACGTCCGTCTTCATATTCCTGGATAATGGTAAACGTAGGGCTGTTTACAGGTTCTGTAATTCCAAGACCTGCTGCCACTCCCTGTGTGAACACGGTTTTTCCAACTCCCAGATCGCCTGTCAGTGTGTAGATCTGTCCCGGCTTCGCATTCATTCCGATCGTCCTTCCGACCTCGAATGTTTCCTCAGGATCATGCGTTTCTATGACCATATTTTCCACCTTTTTCTTGCACAATTATTCTTTGCATATTATAATAGAGCGAACAGCGAAATACAATACTTTTTGAAAAGGAGTGCGAAAACTATGGCAAATCCTATCGTTACCATCACAATGGATAATGGCGATGTAATGAAAGCGGAATTATATCCGGAAGTTGCCCCGAACACAGTAAATAACTTCATCAGCCTTGTAAAAAAGGGCTTTTATGACGGCCTGATCTTCCACCGTGTCATCAACGGCTTTATGATTCAGGGCGGATGCCCGGACGGAACCGGTATGGGTGGCCCGGGATACAGCATCAAGGGTGAGTTCTCCCAGAACCGTTTCAAAAACGACCTGAAGCATACACCAGGTGTTCTCTCCATGGCAAGAGCCATGAATCCGAACTCTGCCGGAAGCCAGTTCTTTATCATGCACAAGGCTGCTCCGCATCTTGACGGAAGCTATGCTGCATTCGGTCAGATCATTGAGGGCATGGATGTTGTAAATGCTATCGCAGAGACAGACACGGACTACAGTGACCGTCCTCTTGACGAGCAGAAGATCAGCTCCATGACTGTTGATACCTTTGGTGTGGATTATCCGGAACCGGAGAAATGCTAACAGGAATAATTTTCTGAAATAAAAAAGCCCCGCGAAGAGCAGACTGTAACACAGATCATCTGCCCTCTTCCCGGGGTATTTTTATACTGACATTCTCTTTTCTTTTACTTTTCGAAGGTCCTCACTTCTCCGTTTACTTTCGCAAAATACAGTTCTGCATCCTTCTCAAGTCCGGCTCTTCCGTTTGTTCCTTCTGTGATCGCCTTCTTCACCTCTTCGACCTGATCATCCGGCACAAGAAGCTTCAGGACAACCTTGTCGGTATATTCGGAATCCAGGATCGGCAAACTTCTTTCTCCTGAGATATACTGGATCTTTCCGATCCCTGTATAATCCGTCGTCACCTGAAGAGAGATCCCATGATGCTTCTCAATGACGGTACTTGCCGCCAGTCCTGCCTGGACTGCACCGGAATATGCCCGCACAAGCCCTCCTGTCCCAAGAAGGACACCTCCAAAATATCTGGTCACCACAATGGCCGCATTATAGATCCCGGCTCCCAGAAGTACATCCAGCATAGGCCTTCCGGCTGTTCCGGATGGTTCTCCGTCATCACTGCAGCGGGTGGCTTCCCGGTTCATCCCTACGGAATATACATAGCAGTTATGACGTGCATCCCAGTATTTTTTTTTCATTTCTTCGATAAAGGCAAGGGCCTCTTCTTCTGTTTCCACAGGACGGACGGTTGCGATGAAACGGGATTTTTTTTCCACAAGTTCACCTTCGCCGCCTTCGTATATGGTTTTATAATGTTCCAGCATGGTTTACGCCTCCGTTATCTATATCCAACCCTCTGTTTCAGGCAGAGTTTTCTTTATTGTATAATAATTATCTTCATTGCACAATGTATAAGATATCATGAATTGTGAAATTTTTTTTAAGGCTTTATTTGGCTTTCCATATTTGTTATAATGAAACGGATTATAAAGGAGGAATATTATGAACTACGGAAAAAGATCCACTTCCAAGAAGCGGAATGCTCTGATCTCCCGTACTTCCATGCTGGAAAAAAGAGCACATGTTTCGTTTATCCGGGTTTTATTTACAGCTCTGATCGCAGTCTGCGTCATGGTTGTCTGCCTTGGTATCGGCTCCTTCCGGGGCGTGATCGCCGGAGCACCTGACGTCAACGATGTGGATATTTCACCTCTCGGATATGCAACCTTCCTGTATGATGACCAGGGAACACAGATCCGACAGCTTTCAGCCCCTACATCCAACCGTCTTCCGGTCTCCCTGGACCAGATCCCGGTCAGTCTGCAGCATGCAGTGGTAGCCATTGAGGATGAGCGTTTTTATGAACATAACGGTATTGATGTCCGCGGTATCGCACGTGCCGGAATGAAGGCGATCACCACCGGTAACTTTTCCGAGGGTGCCAGTACCATCACACAGCAGCTTCTGAAGAATAATGTTTTCACTGACTGGACCAACGAATCCACACAGCTGGAACGTTTCACACGTAAATTCCAGGAGCAGTACCTTGCTGTACAGATTGAAAAAAAATATGACAAAAATGTGATTCTTGAGAATTACCTGAATACCATTAACCTGGGTGCAGGTTCCTACGGTGTACAGGCCGCTTCCAAAAAATACTTTAACAAAGACGTATGGGATCTGAACCTTTCTGAATGTGCCACCCTTGCCGGCATCACGCAGAATCCTACCAAATTCAATCCGATCACCAATCCAAAAGCAAACTCCAAGAGACGGAAGGAAGTCCTGGATCACATGCTGGATCAGAATTACATCTCACAGGATGAATATAATGCAGCACTGAATGATGACGTTTATTCCCGTATCCAGGCCGCACAGCTTGAGAACACCGAAGAAGAAAGTACCGTTTACACGTATTTCGAAGATGAGGTTACCAATCAGGTCATCAGCGACCTGATGAACATTAAAGGATATACCAAGACACAGGCTACCAATCTTCTTTACAGCGGTGGTCTGAAGATCATGACAACCCTGGATTCCAACATGCAGCAGATCCTTGATGAGGAATATGCAAACCCTGATAACTATCCGGCCAATGTTCAGTATGAACTGGATTATGCACTGACTGTACAAAGCCCGGATGGAAAACAGACAAACTACAGCAAAGAAATGCTGCAGCTGTATTTCCGTGATCAGGATCCGGAATTTGATCTTCTCTTTGATTCTCCTGAAGAAGGTCAGCAGTATGTGGATCAATACAAGGCTAACATCCTGGCAGACGGAAGCACCGTAGTATCTGAGCGTGTAAACTTTGCGCCACAGCCACAGTCTTCCATGACTGTCATTGACCAGCATACCGGTTACGTAAAAGCCCTGATCGGAGGCCGTGGCGAAAAAACAGCCAGCCTGACCCTGAACCGTGCCACTGATACGACCAGACAGCCTGGTTCTACCTTTAAGATCGTTTCCACCTATGCACCTGCTTTGAACGAAAAAGGCGATACACTTGCTACAACCTTTATGGATGAGCCTTACGAATACCCGGACGGATCTCCTGTCAACAACGCCTCAAGAAGCTACGGCGGCGAGACCACCATCCGCAAAGCGATCCAGAATTCCATCAACGTTGTAGCTGTTAAATGCCTGGAGCAGGTTACCCCGGCTCTCGGCCTTAAATATCTGGATGATTTCGGTTTCACCACACTAGCTCACGGAACTGAGGCAGATAAAGATGCCAACGGAAATATCTGGAGTGACGCCAACCTGGCTACTGCTCTTGGCGGTATCACCAAAGGTGTCAAGAACGTGGAACTTTGTGCTGCATATGCAGCCATTGCTAATGGCGGGAACTATATCAAACCGATCTATTATACACAGATCCTTGATCATGACGGAAATGTTCTGATCGAGAACTCCTCCGTTTCCAGATCTGTGATCAAAGACAGTACCGCTTATCTTCTTACAAGCGCCATGGAAGACGTTGTAAAAAAAGGTACCGGTACCGCCTGCCAGCTGGACAATATGACTGTAGCCGGAAAAACAGGTACTACAGAGGACTACAATGACCTGTGGTTCGTAGGCTACACACCGTACTACACCTGTGCAGTATGGTCCGGCTATGACAACAACGAAAAAATTCCGGAAGATGCCCGTAACTTCCACAAAAACCTCTGGAAAAAGGTTATGACCCGTATCCACGAGGGCCTGGAGGACAGAGATTTCGATATGCCTTCCAGTGTGGAAAAAGCCAGTGTCTGCGCAGAAACCGGTCTTCTTCCCAGATCCGGATGCCCGACTATCACAGAGTATTTTGATATCTCCAGTCTTCCCACCGAATACTGTGATCAGCATTTCTACGGCAGCAGCGATTACGATGAAGAGGACAATTATTATAACGAAGATACGGACGCCGATACCGATGCAGCAGCTGAAGCGATTCCAAGCGCAGCTCCGGACAGTACTGACAGCACCGACACTGACAATACTGACAATTCCGATGACGGTTCCGATAATACCGGTGATGATACTGACAATTCCGGAACAGACGACAACACCGGTGGTGATGACGGCAGCTATGATAACAGCAATGATACCGGTGGCGATGACGGCAGCTATGACACCGGCGAAGATCCGGTAGAATATTATGAATGATCTCCATTATAGGTATCTTTCATAAACAACATATAAAAAAAGTGGTTTCCTGAAATATGGAAACCACTTTTTTTACTTTTAATAACTTCTTACTGTCTCGCAGTTTATCAGTTCAGGCAAGTCCCACCCACCGCTTATTACTTTTCGCAATTGAAGCAGGGGACTTCCCTGGTTCGGTTAAAGTACCATCTTGGCTGCACCGTAGATTCCTGCATCATTGCCAAGTGTCGCGATTACGATAGGAGTATCCTTGCAGGATTCAAAAGCATACTCTCTGTAATATTTCCGGATACAGTCAATAAGCGGCTGTCCGGCCTTGGAAACTCCTCCGCCGATAACAATGGTCTCCGGATCTGTCACACAGCAAATAATGGCAAGAGCACCACCCAGCTGCTCTCCGACCTTTTCCATGGTTGCTACAGCTACCGGATCATTCTCCTTAAATGCGTCCAGAACTGCTTTTGCTGAAATCTCTCCGGCATCTCTGAGAACACTGTTCTCACCGGAAGCTGCAAGCTCTTTTTTTGCCATGCGGACAATTCCGGTCGCAGAAGCATACTGTTCCAGACAGCCCCTGTTTCCGCAGTTGCAGGATTCTGTTTCATGATGATCCACATTGGCATGTCCGATCTCACCGCCAGCTCCGTGATGTCCGGTCACAATCTTTCCATCAACAATGATACCACCGCCTACACCTGTTCCAAGTGTGACCATGATCACATCGGAGGAGCCTGCTGCTGCACCCTTCCATGCCTCTCCCAATGCCGCTACATTGGCGTCATTTCCGGCTTCCGCATGAAGACCTGTAAGTTCTTCCATCTCTCCCACAACGTTCTTATATCCCCAGAAGAGATTTACTGCACGTGATACTTCGCCTTTGGAGTTTACCGGTCCCGGAACACCGATCCCGACGCCTTCCACCTCCTCTTTGGAGATACCCTTTTCTTCCATCTTGGCATTTACTGCTGCTGCCACATCAGGAAGGATCTGATCTCCATTGTTTTCTTTACGGGTTGGAATCTCCCATTTTTCAACAAGAGTACCATCCGTGCGGAAAAGTCCGCATTTTACAGTTGTTCCACCTACATCGATTCCAAAACAATATGTTCCCATTTCTTACCCTCTCTTATTCTTCGTCATCCGGATTTTCTCTTTTTTTCGCAAGATTTGCCTGTACACGCTTGTACAGAGCCTCTGCCGCATTGTATCCCATCTTCTTCTGTCTGTGATTGACAGCCGCTGCCTCAACGATGATCGCCAGGTTACGGCCCGGACGGATCGGAAGAGAATGGCATACTACCTTATTCCCAAGGTACTCTGTATACTCCTCATGCAGTCCAAGACGATCGTATTCCTTGTCTCTGTTCCACTCCTCAAGCTTGATCACAAGATCGATGGACTGGGTATCCTTAACGCTCTCAACACCGAACAATGTTTTTACATCGATGATACCGATACCACGAAGTTCGATAAAGTGACGTGTGATATCCGGCGCAGATCCCACCAGTGTTACGTCACTGACCTTACGGATCTCAACAACATCATCACTGACAAGACGATGACCTCTCTTGATCAGCTCCAGGGCTGCCTCACTCTTACCGATACCGCTCTCACCTGTGATCAGGATTCCCTCGCCGTAAACATCAACCAGCACACCATGAATAGAAATACATGGTGCAAGCTGCACGCCCAGCCAACGGATGATCTCTGCCATAAAACTGGAAGTTGTTCTTTCTGTCACGAATGTCGGAACATTATATTTAACAGCCAGATCGATCATGTCCTGAGACGGACGGGTCATGGTACTGAAAATAACACATGGGATCTTGCTGGAAATGAAACGTTCATATTTAAAACGTCTCTCCTCCTCATTAAGCTGCATCAGATACGTATACTCTACATATCCGATGATCTGAACTCGTTCATTGGCAAAATGCTCCAGATATCCGGTAAGCTGAAGCGCAGGTCTGTTGATCTCCGCAGTCTTGATCACGATGCCTGACAGGTCGATCTCCGGAGTCAGATTATTAAGCTCCAGTTCCTGTACCATCTTTGTCAACTGTACACCCTTCATACTTTTGTCTCCTTTTCGCTGAAAGTTTGCATTCTCACTGCCGTTTTACCGAGGCGTGAGACACCTTATCTTTAATTATACACAATCACTGCTGAAACTGCAATGCAGCATCAGGATTTATGAAAAAATTCATAGACCTGACGGGCGCTTCTGGCATTCATGCTCTCTGTCTGTGCCAGTTCTTCCTCCGATGCATCCCGGATATTTTCCACAGATTTAAATTTACGCAGAAGAGCTTTCCTCCTGGTATCACCGATCCCCGGGATATCATCCAGGATAGAATGGACCTGTTCCCTGCTCCTGAGGGAACGATGGTATTCAATGGCAAACCGATGGGCTTCATCCTGGATCCTGGTGATCAGGCGGAAACCTTCGCCGGATGTGTCAATGGGGATCTCCACATTGTTGAAATACAGGCCTCTCGTCCGATGATGATCATCCTTGACCATACCGCAGACCGGGATGCTTATCCCAAGCTCATTCAGCACCTTCAGAGCGATATTTACCTGCCCCCTTCCACCATCCATCAGGATCAGATCCGGAAGCCTTGCAAAGCTGTCAAATTCTCCGTTACTCTCATGAGTGAACCTTCGGGTCAGAACCTCTTCCATGCTGGCATAATCGTTGGGTCCCTGTACCCATTTGATCTTGAACTTACGATAATCACTGCGTTTGGGACGGCCTTTTTCATAAACCACCATGGATCCCACAGACTCAAAGCCACTGATATTGGAAATATCGTAAGCTTCCATGCGCACCACGTTTTTCAGTCCCAGCCATTCTTCCACCTCGTGAACAGCTCCGATGGTTCGTCCTTCCTCCCGCCTGATCCGTTCTCTGTCCTTGGCAAGTACCATACGGGCATTTTCCAGGGCAAGTTCTACCAGCTTTTCCTTGGTTCCCTTCTTCGGGACCCGGATGTGTACCTTCTGCTTTCTTCTTCCTGACAGCCACTCCTCGATGATATCTGCATCTTCGATCTCACTTTGCAGCATGATCTCAGATGGGATAAATGGCGTTCCCGCATAAAACTGTTTCAGAAAGCTGGAAAGGACCTGCGCCTTTGTATCACCTTTTGCCACACGGAGATAAAAATGATCTCTGCCGATCAGCCTGCCATCCCGGATAAAAAATACCTGGACAACCGCATCCTGATCCCTGAGGTCTTCACTGTCATCCATGGCTACTGCAATGATGTCCCTGTCTTCCTGCCCGTAGCCGGTAATCTTCTGCCGTTCCCCGATCTTCCGGATACTGCTGATCAGGTCCCGGTATTCCATAGCATCTTCGTAGCGCATTTCCTCCGAAGCTTTCTGCATTTTTTCCATCAGCTCACTAATGGCGTCCTGAAAATCTCCATTCAGAAATTTGATCACCTTATTGATATTCTTCCGGTATTCTTCCTGGCTGACATATCCCTGGCAGGGTGCCTTGCACTGCTTCATATGATAGTACAGACAGGGCCGGTCCTTTCCGGTATCTCTCGGAAGACTGCGGTTGCAGGAGCGTACCTGATACAGCTTCCGCACCAGTTCGATCACGTCCTTTACTGCTCCGCCGCTTGTATAGGGGCCAAAATATCTTGCCTTGTCCTTTTTCATTCTCCTGGCAAAAAGCACTCTCGGGTATGGCTCATGAACTGTCACCTTAATAAACGGATAGCTCTTGTCATCTTTGAGCATGGTATTATATTTCGGACGATGTTCCTTGATAAGATTACACTCCAGCACAAGGGCTTCCAGCTCCGAATCCGTAATAATGTACTCAAATCTGGTAATATGTGTAACCATCCGTTCAATCTTGGCACCTTTATTACGACTGCTCTGGAAATACTGGCGCACACGATTCTTAAGGCTTATGGCTTTTCCCACATAGATGATCTCGTCTTTCTCGCCATGCATGATATAAACTCCCGGTTTTGCCGGAAGCTTCTTTAATTCTTCCTCGATTATAAACATAAATTATTCTCCTGTTTTACTATTACAGTAATAAGAAAACCGGGATTTCTCCCGGTTTTCTTATGATCTGTTTTATGCCTGTGATCCCGGCTTTTCTTCTGTTTCTGCATGATCGCTATCTGTTGTCTGAGCAGATTCTTCTGTTTTCTCCGGTGCCTGCATATCCTCTGTCAGTTCCTGTCCGGATATCTCCGGTCTGAACTGAACCGATTCTGTACTTTTTGCAGCCTCGTTATTTTCCGCGATCATTTCAATATCCTGTTTATTGGACACTTCTTTTTCATCCTCGGAAAGTACCAGATCATCCAGATTCTCCGGGATATCCAGGCCCTGCTGAACTGCACGGAGGATCTTCATGAACTCTTTACCTGTAATGGTTTCCTTGCGGATCAGATATTCTGCGATCTTATCCATCTCTGTTCTGTGACTTCCAAGGATCCTCTTGGCTTCCTCATAGGAATGGTGGAGAAGCTTCATCACCTCATGATCGATCTCTGTTGCGGTATCATCACCACAGTTTAAAACTGCTCTTCCGCTGAGATACTGGTTCTCCTGTGTGGCAAGTCCCATCAGTCCGAACTTCTCTGACATACCATACTGTGTGATCATGGCTCTGGCCACCTTGGTAGCCTGCTCAATATCATTGGCAGCACCTGTAGTGACTGTGTCAAAAACGATCTCCTCTGCAGCACGTCCGCCAAGATAGCCTACCAGCATAGCTTCCAGCTCTTTCTTGGTGTTGAGATATTTTTCTTCCTCAGGTACCTGCATAACGTAACCCAGTGCTCCCATGGTACGGGGTACGATGGTGATCTTCTGTACAGGCTCCGCATCCTTCTGGAGTGCATTTACCAGTGCGTGTCCGACTTCATGGTAGGATACGATCCGGCGTTCCTGTTTGCTTAAGATACGATCCTTCTTCTCTTTTCCCACCAGAACTACCTCTACGGATTCTTCCAGGTCCTTCTGTGATACAGCTTTACGTCCCTTCTTGACTGCAAGGATCGCAGCCTCATTGATCATATTGGCAAGATCAGAGCCTACCGCACCGGAAGTTGCAAGTGCAATAGCTTCAAAATCAACGGTGTCATCCAGAAGCACGTTCTTGGCATGTACCTTCAGGATATCCACCCTTCCTTTAAGATCCGGTCTGTCAACGATCACACGTCTGTCAAAACGTCCCGGACGGAGAAGAGCCGGATCAAGAACCTCCGGTCTGTTGGTCGCAGCAAGGATCAGAAGTCCCTTGGATGTATCAAAGCCATCCATCTCCGCAAGCAGCTGGTTCAATGTCTGCTCACGCTCATCATTTCCGCCGCCATAGCGGGAATCACGGCTTTTACCAATGGCATCGATCTCATCGATAAATACGATACACGGAGCATTCTTCTTGGCTTCCTCGAAAAGGTCACGGACACGTGAGGCACCCACGCCCACAAACATCTCCACAAATTCCGAGCCGGAAAGAGAGAAGAACGGTACCTGCGCTTCACCTGCAACTGCCTTGGCAAGTAATGTCTTACCGGTTCCCGGAGGGCCTACAAGAAGTGCGCCCTTAGGTAGCTTGGCTCCGATGGCTGTGTATTTTCCGGGGTTATGGAGAAAATCCACAACTTCCTGGAGAGATTCCTTGGCTTCATCCTGACCTGCCACATCCTTAAAGGAAACGCCCGTTTCCTGCTGCACATATGCCTTGGCTTTGCTCTTGCCTACGCCCATGCCCATGATCCCGCCGCCTTTGTTCATGCGGCGCATGGAGAACATCAGAAGTCCGAACAGAAGCAGTGTCGGCAGAACCACGCTCAGGATCATTGCAACAAATTCACCAAAAACATCTGGCGGATCGGTTTCAAACTTGATTCCCTTTCCTTCCAGTCTCTTGGTAAGTGCTGTACTGTCTTCGGTCTTCGTGGTGTAATAGCTCATATCCTCGTACTTGGAATTCTTTTTCTTGGGTACGATCGTCAATGTACTGGACTGGATCGTTACTTCCTTAACCTGGTCCTTATCCACCATATCGATAAATTTATCATAGGAGATCTCACTGCTGTTATCCTTCAGCATATTGGTAAACAACGCGAAGCACACCAGTGTGACCAGGAGGCATATCAGAAAAGCCAGAATCGACTGATGATTTTTACCTGATCCCTGCCTGGGATCTTTGTTGTCAGGTCGCTTCCCGTCCTGATCATTATTCAGTTGATTATTCATTTTTTTCCTCCTCTTGTCATTTCTTTATTATAAAGAGAAAAACCATATAAATCAACTGCGAGATTACAAAAATACCATCGAAAAAACACCGCATTGGATATTGCCAGTGAACGTAAAGTTGTAGTATACTGTTCCCAGTGAATTGGAAAATTAAAGAGGAGAGGAAATCAGACAAATGAAAATAGGTTTTGATAATGACAAATATCTGAAAATGCAGTCAGAACACATCCGTGAAAGAATCGGTCAGTTCGGCAACAAGCTTTATCTTGAATTCGGCGGCAAACTGTTTGACGACTACCATGCATCCCGTGTTCTTCCGGGTTTTGAACCGGACAGCAAGCTCCGCATGCTGATGCAGCTTTCTGATCAGGCGGAGATCGTTATTGTTATCAGTGCCAATGACATTGACAAGAATAAAATACGTGGCGATCTTGGAATCACCTATGACGAAGATGTGCTCCGTCTTATGGATGAGTTTTCAAGCCGTGGCCTGTATGTGGGAAGCGTATGCATCACACAGTACTCCGGCCAGGAAAGTGCCGATCTCTTCAAAAAACGTCTGGAGAAACTGGGAATCCGTGTCTACAAGCTTTACCTGATCCCCGGCTATCCAAGCAACACTTCCTTTATTGTAAGTGACGAGGGTTATGGAAAGAATGATTATATTGAAACTACCAGACCTCTGGTCGTGATCACAGCACCGGGACCAGGAAGTGGAAAGATGGCGACCTGCCTTTCCCAGCTTTACCACGAATACAAACGAGGAGTAAAAGCCGGCTATGCAAAATTTGAGACCTTCCCGATCTGGAACCTTCCTCTGAAACATCCGGTAAACCTTGCCTACGAAGCTGCCACTGCGGATCTGAACGATGTCAACATGATCGACCCGTTCCATCTGGAGGCTTACGGCAAAACTACCGTCAACTACAACCGTGACGTAGAAGTTTTCCCTGTTGTACAGGCCATGTTTGAGAAGATCATGGGCAGCTGTCCTTATAAATCTCCGACAGATATGGGTGTCAACATGGCAGGTAACTGCATCGTTGACGATGAAGTATGCCAGGAGGCTTCCCGCCAGGAGATCATCCGCCGTTATTATAAGAGCATGAACGCTCTGGTTTCCGGCTCCGGTACAGAGAATGAGGTACGTAAAATCGAGCTTCTTCTCCAGCAGGCTCATGCAGAGATCACTGACCGTAAGGTTGTTCCGGCTGCCCTCGAAAAAGAAAAAGCAACCAATGGCCCTGCTGCCGCTCTGGAGCTTCCTGACGGAAAGATCGTATGCGGAAAAACCTCCGATCTTCTCGGCGCATCCGCTGCCCTTCTTCTCAATGCTCTGAAAGAGCTGGCAGGAATCGATCACGAGCTTCATGTGATCTCCCCGGATGCCATCCATCCGATCCAGCAGCTGAAGACCAAATATCTGGGAAGCAGGAATCCACGTCTTCACATTGATGAGATCCTGATCGCCCTTTCCATAAGTGCCGCAACCAGCGATGCCGCACGCCTTGCCCTGGAACAGATCCCGAATCTCCGTGGATGCCAGGCTCATACTTCCGTAATGCTTTCCGATGTGGATGTGATCAGCTTCCGTAAGCTTGGTGTTGAGCTTACCTGCGAAGCCAAAAAGGAACAGAAGAAAAACTATCAGAAAGTCTGATTCTCTGATAACATACCTTCTGTATAAATAAAAAGCTATATAAGAAGCTCCGACCAGAACGATACATATATATGTCATCCCGGCCGGAGCTTTTTTATCTTATTCTTATTTTATTTCTGCGTTACTGTATCCGGATACTGCTTCCCACACCTTCTCCGCCACATTGCTTGGTAACGATGATCTTATTGTCAATTCGTTCCTTCAGCTCGGAAACATGGGAAATAATCCCTACCAGGCGTCTGCCATCTGCAAGGCTGTTCAGCGCTTTTAATGCCTGCTCCAGAGACTCCTCATCCAGAGAACCGAATCCTTCATCCACAAACATGGAATCCAGCCGGATTCCTCCGGCTGAGGCCTGGATCTCATCGGAAAGTCCCAGCGCCAGGGATAACGATGCCTGGAAGGATTCCCCACCGGACAATGTCTTTACGCTTCGTTCCGTTCCGTTATAGTGATCAATGACATTCAGATCAAGGCCTGCTTTTTCTTTCTGATTTTTGCTTTGTTCCTGGCGTTTCAGCTCGTACTGGCCGCTGCTCATGGTCATAAGACGGAGATTGGCTCTTCGCAGGATCCGGTCAAAATATGCCATCTGGATATAGGTTTCCAGCTCGATCTTTGCCTTTCCGTTCAGTTTTCCATTGGCTGTATCCGAAAGATTCCTGATCCATGCATATTCTTTTTCCGCTATTGTCATTTCCTCCCGGCCCTTTTGCACTTTCTGAAAAATATCCTGGTTTCCACTCTGAACGGAAAAAAGCTCTTTTCTTTTTTCTGTGAGATCTGCTTTCCTCGCAGTAGTCTGTGCATGCTGTTCTCTAATCTCCGCTTCCGGAATCTCTCCGATCTCTTTTTTCTGCGCTTCAAAAGTCTCTATAGAGGAAGCTATCCTTTCTTTTTCTGACTGAAATCTCTGCAGCGTTTCTTTCACTTTTTTGCTGTTTTCCTTCAGTTCCCCGTATTCCTGCTGCTTTTCCCTGATTTCTTTTTCCAGATCTTCTTTTCCTGCTTTCAAGGCTTCCGATTTCGTACTGTCCGCTTTACAGGACTTATCTTTTTCCGTTTCCAGACGGATCTGTCGGATCTCCTCTGCCGCATTTTGCTGCTGTTTCTGATTCTCGGATGCTTTCATACTCAGGCCGGCCTGCTCTCTGTCAAAGAAATTCTTTTTTTCCTGCAGCTCCTCTTTTTCTTTTTCAAGACGCTCCATGGCATTTTCCACTGTTTTCTTTCTTTTTGTATTTTCCTGGGCTTTCCTGATCTCTTTCTCACTTTCCATCAGAAGATCCTCACACTGTTCCTGCGCTCTGTTTACCATGGAAGTCAGCTGTTTCCACACAGTCAGAAAATCCTCTGCCTGTCCGTTCCCGTTTTTATTTTTCTTATGGAATTCCTGAAACTCTTCCAGAAGCTCTTCTGCACTGGCTACGATCTGCCTCCAGGATGCATTGCTCTGTTCCTTTAAGCTTCCGGCTTTCAGGCTTTGATCTACAGAATCCTTCTCCATTTTATCCAGCCTGCTTTTCTCGTTATCCAGTGTTTTCTGGTCAACTGTCTGTTCTTCTGAAAGCATTCTGGGATGTGGATGGCTCAGGGAACCGCACACAGGGCAGGGCATTTCATCCTTAAGCTCCCGGGCCAGAAGACCTGCCTGTGCATCCAGAAAAATGTGGAATATCTGCTGATAATATTCCCTCTGCTGCTGTGCATCTCTGTAAGCAGACTGATACTTTTTCTGCTGCTCTTTGGTTTCATCATAAAGGCCTCTGAATCTCCGGATCTCAGCAATAAGTCCATTCAGTTCTCTCTTTCTCCGCGTCTGTTTTTCTTTCTCTGTGAGCGCTTTCTGCAGGTCAAGCTCAGAATTTCCCAGCTGCTCCCGTTCCGTTTTCAGCTGCTCCATTTCTTTCTGCTGCTGTTCTTCCTGCCGGATGATTTTTTCCTTTTGCGTCTGACAATTTCCCAGCTGTCTTTCAATTTCTCTTCGTTCTTCTTGCAGTTGCTCCAGATCCTGGTATTTTTTCAGCTTTTCCTGTTTTTCCCGGATCAGAAGGCCAAGTTCCTCACATCTCTGATCTGCATCTTTATATTTTTCTGCCTCTTCTGACGCCTTCGCAAGTTCCGAAAGAATCTTTTCAAGCTGCTCCAGAGCAAGCGCTCGTTTCTCTTCCAGGCTTCGTTTCTGTGCAGAAAGATTCAGCATGGTTTCCATTGTCCGAAGCTTCTCTTCCAATTCCTTTTCCTGTTTCTGAAGTTCCTTTTCCCGGAGTTCTCCTCTGTCAATAAACAGTTTCAGAAGCTCAAGACTCCGTTCCAGCTTTCCTTCGAATTTCGCTTTTTTAAGCCTTGAAAATTCCTCTTCTTCCATCCCTGCATCCGGCTGGAACTTCACACCATCCAGATACTGGGCGATACTCCGGCGCATCTCATCATATTCTTTATATCTGGAAATAGCCGCATCCCGGAGCTTTATCTGGAGCTGCTGGTAAAGGCCCGTATGAAAAATCTGCCGGAAGATTTCCCCTCGCTGCAGAGTTCCTGCCAACAGCAGCTTCTGAAAGTCTCCCTGGGCGATCATTGCGATCTGCGTGAACTGATCGTAACTCAGTCCCAGAAGCTGTTCCACTGCCGCAGTAACATCTTTTGCCTTTGTCACCGGCTGACGTTCATCCGGATAGATCAGCTGTGCTTCAGCTTTTCTAAGAGTCTGTCCGGTGCCTCTTTTTTTCGGAGCCATATATTCCGGACTCCGGCGCACGTGATAATTTTTCCCCTGATAGGAAAAAACAAGCTCCACAAAGGTCTCTGTGGAAGGCTCTGCATATTTGCTCCGAAACATGGCCGGATCTCTTACCTCTCCACTGGCTCTTCCATATAACGCAAAGGTGATCGCATCAAAGATCGTAGTTTTTCCCGCTCCGGTGTCACCGGTGATCAGGTAGAGACCGCCCTCTCCAAGCTTTGAAAAATCAATCTCTGTTTTGTCTGCATAGGGCCCGAAGGCACTGATGGTCAGTTTTTCCGGTCTCATTGTTTCACCTCCTGGATCTTACGGATCAGATCTTCGGAATATTTCCGCTGTTCTTCATTCATGGGCTGGTTATTCTGCAGTTCAAAAAATTCCTCAAAATATTCCAGCTCGGATTTCCTTTTCACCGTTTCTGTACCTGCGATCTCCTGGTTTTCTCTTGTGCGTCGGTTATCATATTCCAGCCTCATCAGATTCGGATAAACAGTACGGAGCTTCTGCATTCCATCTACGATATCTTCTTCATCTGTCAGCGTGATCTGCACATAATCCTCTGTGTTTGTGTCCTGATAACTGGACAGTGATGTGATCTCCATGTATGTGCCTTTCAGTTTTCGCATATCCCGAAGAGGCTTCAGCGGAATCTCCCTGATCCTGAGATTTCCTTTTTCCAGAAGCTCCACAACTGTCACGGATTTCTGCTGTCCTGCCTCGGAAAAAGAATATTTCAAAGGAGTTCCGCAGTAGCGGATGTGCTCGCTTCCCACATTCTGAGGACTGTGGATATGGCCAAGTGCCACATAGTCAAAATCCCGGAACACATCTGCCTCCACCTGGTCGATACCTCCAACGGAGATCTCTTCAGAATCGCAGCGCATGGCACCGACCACAAACTGATGGGCGATCAATACATTGCGATAACGTTTATCAATCTCCATATGTGCAACTGCCGCCTGCACTGCCTCCTGGTAGGTACGGATCTCATCCACCTCTTCTTCTCCTTCCAGTCCGTGCCTCACAGTTGCCGGACGCACAAATGGAAGCAGATGGATCCAAACTTCTCCATAGCTGTCCGTTAAACAGTACTTTTCTGTTTTTCCATCGTATACCGGGGACATACAGATCCCGCTGCTGCTCATGATCTGTGAACCGAAAGCGATCCTTTCCGCACTGTCATGATTTCCGCTGATGGCATACACCGGGAGCTTCCGCTTTGCAAGCCTGGTAAGAAACCGGTCAAAAAGCTGCACTGCCTCCGCAGAAGGAACCGGCCTGTCATAAAGATCTCCCGCAAGAAGAATTCCATCCGGTTCTTCTTTATCAATGATTCTCAGAATTTCATTCAAAATATATTTCTGATCTTCGATCATGGAAAACTCATTGACACGTTTTCCTAGGTGAAGGTCTGATAAATGGATCAGTTTCATCGATCACCTCCTGCGCTCACCCAGCCTCCGAACAGTTCCGGTGCAAGGTCGATCTCACAGGCATCCAGCACATCTTTTAGCTGTGAAGGATTGCTGACACCGGTTACAGGCACAGTCTGGAATGGCTGATTGAAAAAGTATGCCAAAGACAGGGCCTGCAGGCTGTGGCCGGTTTCTTTCTGCAACTTTAACAGCTTCTGATAGGTGCGAAAGTTTGTCTCGTTCCAGTAGGATCTTTTCATACTTTCGGAAAGACCTGTGATCTGTGTTTCCTTCTCCCGCATCCAGGATGCATCCACCTCTGCATCTGTACAGGAAAGCCCCATTTTCTGAAGTTTTGAAAAAAATCCCATTGCAGTGGAAGAAAACGGAACGGCAGCAGCGCCTGTCTCACAGTGCCACTGATATTCTTCTCTGGAAAACTCCACAAGTGTAGGATCCGGATTTGTATTTCCTCCGGGATTGATTCCTGCAAGACTCCACTGATTGGATACTGCTGTGATCCCTGAAAGATTTCGTTCCCTCAGACATTGAGCAATTTCTTTCAGCCTCTCTGTGCGGTAATTGGAAAATCCATAATAACGGATCCGGCCTTCTTTTTTCAATTCTTCCAGAATATCCACGATTTCCTCCGCCGGTTTCTCCGGATCATCTCTGTGAAGCCAGTAAAAATCCATCTCATCTTTTCCCAGTGTGCGGCAGCTCTCATCCAGGTCCATGCGGATATCTTCTTTGTTCACTCTGCTGCGGCTCGGATCCTCAAAGGAATAGTGCGCGCCCTTCGTTGCCACAATAACTTTTCCCTGCATGCCACTCTCTTTCAGCCATTTTCCTATGATCTGCTCACTGCAGTTTCCATGTCCTTTTAGCCATTTGCAATAGACATTTGCCGTATCAATAAAATTTCCACCTGCGCGTACAAATGCGTTCAGAATCTCAAAGCTTTTTTCCAGGTCTGATTTATCTCCAAATCCTGCTGTTCCGAGGCAAATAGAACTGATGTTCAGATCTGTATTGTTCAGCTGTATATATTTCATCTACGTAACCTCCCGTATTCATATATATCTTTTTCTATTATAACTTTTTTCCGTAGATCCGAACAGTATATTTCCCAACTATCCATATACCACGGCACAAAAAAATCCTCCGGCACATGCATGCCGGAGGATTTGATATTCCGTTATCTTAACAATATGATTTATTTGTAAAGTGGTCCATAGTTCTTGCAAGCGCGGAAGTCTGCACCCTCTTTTTCCATACCGAATGCGTTCCAAGCTGCCGGACGATAGATATCCTTCTCAGGAACGTTGTGCATGGATACCGGGATTCTCAGCATAGAGCACATTGTGATCAGGTCTGCACCGATGTGTCCGTAGGAAATCGCACCGTGGTTAGCACCCCAGTTGTTCATTACATCGTAAGCTGTTTTGAACGGTCCCTCTTTGCCATCGCATCTTGGAGCGAACCATGTACATGGCCATGTGTAGTCTGTACGTTTCCAGAGCTTGTCAGATACCTCTTCCGGAAGGGCTACTGTCCATCCCTCTGCGATCTGAAGAACCGGTCCAAGTCCTTTTACAAGATTCAGACGGATCATAGTTGCAGGCATCTGAGCACGTGTTTCATAACGGCTGGAGTATCCGCCTCCACGGAAGTATCCGTTGTCGGCCATACACCACTCTGTATTGTCCATGATTGCTTTCTGGTCTGCCTCTGTAACATCCCACCACTGTTTCATAACTGGTGTTCCGTCAGCCTCTTTAGCCTGTCCGTTAGCATCCAGGCAAGCAGCACCGGAGTTGATCAGATGAAGGAATCCGCCAGCTTCTTTGGCAACACCCTCAAGGTCATATCCTGTAGCTTTCTTAACTGCCTCCGGGCTCCAGTATGTACGAACATCAGCGAAGATCTGAGCACGTCCTGTAAGAAGTTTCATGAACAGCATTCCAAGTCCGTTGAGAACGTCGTTCTCTGTAGCAAGGATGTACGGCTCACGAGCGCCATTCCAGTCGAAGGATGTGTTCAGCATAGCCTCTGCGAAGTCACCGTTCGGATAGAAGTCTGTCCACTGTCTCTGGCCCTGGAATCCAGCTGCAAGAGCATTGTGTCCGATCGCTTCCTCGGAGAATTCCGGAGCAAGATTATCACAGCCGTTCATCAGCTCTTTGATGATAACTGCCATCTTAACAACAAACTCGAACTGCTCCTCTTTCTTCTCTGGTGAGAACTGAAGCTCTTCCGGGTTCTTGTCCCAACCGATCTTGCAGGTCTCTTTTGCCCATTTGAGAGCTTTCTCAAACTCTTCGTGATCGTAGATACCCTCTGTCATACGACGGATGATCTCTACCTCATCAACAGACTCAACTCTCATTCCGAGATAGGACTCGATGAAATCAGAATCGATGATAGATCCGCCGATACCCATTGTTACAGAACCGATCTGCAGGTAGGATTTACCTCTCATGGATGCAGCTGCAACTGCTGCACGACCGAATCTTAACAGTTTCTCTTTAACGTCTTCCGGAATGGATGTGTCGTCAGCTTCCTGAACGTCATGTCCGTAGATACCGAATGCCGGAAGGCCCTTCTGTGCATGTGTAGCAAGAACGGATGCCAGATATACAGCACCAGGTCTCTCTGTTCCGTTGAATCCCCATACAGCCTTGATGGTCTGTGGATCCATATCCATGGTCTCAGCTCCGTAGCACCAGCATGGTGTAACTGTAAGAGTGATATCTACACCCTCTTTACGGAATTTATCCGCACATGCAGCGCTCTCACCAACACGTCCGATGGTGGTATCAGCAATAACAACTTTTACAGGCTCACCATTTGAATATTTCAGGTTCTCCTCGAAAAGCTTTGCTGCGGATTTGGCCATGTTCATAGTCTGATCTTCCAGAGATCCTCTTACATCGAGGGCTCCTCTACGTCCGTCGATGGTTGGTCTGATACCGATAACCGGATAGCTGCCTACTAATCTGCTCTTTGCCATAGTAACAATTACCTCCTAAATTTATATTCACTATTATAACTTACAGTTTTTTCACGTTCTGACAACTCCTGTCCGAACTATGCTTTTATTATACGATTGCATCTTTTAAATTACTTGTGTTATAATAGCAAAAAACAGTACAATATTCACTTTTTCATATGAGTTCCTAAAAAATCTATAAAATTTAAGAAAGAAGGGTTGTATTTTGCACGATCTTGGAAGAAATGAGGACAGACTTCGAGGTACCTATGAATTTCCTTTTGAATTCCACCACATTGACAGCAGCCATCCACGCTATGTCATGTCCTACCACTGGCATGTAGAATGTGAAATCATGCGTGTATTACAGGGCACTCTCACCGTCACTTTAGACGAAAAAAGTTTTACAGCAAAAGCCGGAGATGTGATTTTTGTCAATAGTGGAGTTCTGCATTCCGGAATTCCTCAGGATTGTATCTATCAGTGCATTGTTTTTGATATGAACATGTTTCTGAAATTTAATTCCGTCTGCACAGAATATATGCAGAAGATCAGCCACCAGGAGCTGCTGATCTATCACCATTTCACCGAAAAGCAGCCTGATATCCAGAGAGCGGTGAACTCTCTTTTTGATTCTTTCTGGCAGAGGAAGCCAGGATATGAGCTGGTTGTGTTTGGACAATTTTACCACTTTTTCGGATTGGTTTTTGGTAATCATTACTACCTGGAAAGCCTGCGGAAAACCAGACGAGATTACAAGCGCATTGTCCAGCTGAAGCAGGTCGTGGAATTTATTGAAAAGAACTATGCCAGCCCCATTACCCTGCAGGAGCTTTCCGCTTCGGTTTCCATGTCTCCCAAATATTTCTGCCGGTTCTTTTCCGAGATGACGCATCAGACACCAATGGATTACCTCAACCGCCAGAGGATCGAGCAGGCCTGCTGCCAGCTGGCTACCACCGATGATTCCATCACGGAGATTGCCTATCGGAATGGCTTTAATGATCTGAGCTACTTTATCCGTACCTTCAAAAAGTACAAGGGGATCACCCCCGGCAAATATAAAAGACGCTGAAATATTTTTCCACGTCTTAATGGCACATACCAGAGTATTACATGACAAAAAGCAGGATTTCGCACATATTGCGGATATCCTGCTTTTTGAGGAATTGGGCTGTTTTATGTAAATACAGCTTTTTCGGCCTGGCGGAGAACAGTCATGCCGGAACGGATTCCCGTTTTGCAGACGGGCTATGTTCATGTCTTTATGAATACATGCTACTCTTCTGTATGAGAAAAAAAGCCGGCAGGGCAGATTTTCTGCATGAAAAAGCCGACGCAGATCGTGAAGGAGCCTGATCTCTGTTCACGCAGTGACCAGCACCAGATTATGTCTTAATTGAAAGCGGATACGATCATCCACCTCACTGCTTGCTTCTGACCAACGGATATCTCACACAGTCGGTCCATCTACTCGAAGGGATTCCACTGCTGCATAGAACTCTGCTTGCGAAATGCCTGTACGCTGCACCGGAACATGCAGCAGAAATATGATACAGTTAAAAACGATCCGGCCGCATTATAGCCGCCGGATGTTTCCTGCTTGTCTTATTCTAACAAATGCCTCTTTAAAATGCAAGAAATTTCAGAACATTTCGCTCTTCATTTTCCGACGGCAAAAGTCTACTTCCTACAGATTTTTCACCGCGTCTATAAACCTTTTTCCGTATTTTTCGTACTTGTGCCTGCCGACTCCTGTCACATTCAGCATTTCCTCCTCGTTTCCGGGCTTCAGAATGCACATATGGATAAGGGTTTTGTCGGAAAAGACCATATAAGGGGGGATTTTTTCCTCTCTGGCGATTTCCAGACGAAGAGCACGGAGCTTCTGAAAAAGGGGCTCATCCTGTTCTCCCAGCTCCCCGACTGCAGATTTCGGAAGTCTGCTCCGTTTCTCTTTTTTCTTCGTCTCCAGCTCTTTTGACATTTTCATTGTGAGGATATGCTCCTCCTCCAGAAGTGACCTGGAAGCGGCGGTCAGCTTCACAATCGTATATCCGTCATCCGTCAGATGAAGATATTCCTTCAGTACCAGATAATTAAAGATCTGCCGTAGCCGGTGTGCCGGAATCTTTGCACAGACTCCATATTCCGGATTTCCATCCATCTCATACTGCCGGATCTTCGCCGTAGATGCGCCGCGCAGAGTATCCAGGATCACGTTCACTCCGTATCTCTGACCACTGCTTTCCACGCACCGGATCATTGCCCTGGCCTCCTGGCTCACATCCTGCTCTTCAAACTCGGTCTGGCAGTTCAGGCAGTTTCCGCAGTAGCTTTTTCCGTATTCCCCAAAATATTTCAGGATGTACTCACGCAGACAATCATGGGTAAAGCAGTAAAAGGTCATCTGCTTCAGCCTCTCCTGATCACGCTCCCGGACAAGGCGCCAGGCTGCCGCTTCCATTTCCTGGTTATCCTGTCCTCTCTCGATAAGATACTGATTGGTAACCACATCCTTCCCGCTGTAAAGCAGGATACATTCCGCAGGATCGCCGTCACGGCCCGCACGTCCTGCTTCCTGATAATAGCCTTCCATGTTCTTCGGCATATTATAATGAATGACATAACGCACATCGGACTTGTCGATTCCCATTCCAAATGCATTGGTGGCTACCATCACACGACAGCGGTCATAAATAAAATCATCCTGATTGTTCCGGCGTTCCTCATCGGAAAGTCCTGCATGATATCTGGTGGCCGTGATGCCGTCACGGATCAGCTTTCCGCAGACCTCCTCCACCAGCTTTCTGGTAAGACAGTAGATGATTCCACTGTCGTCCGGATGCTCCAGTATGTAATCGTGTACTTCCTTATATTTATCTTTCGGTGTTTTCACTGCAAAATAAAGGTTTTCCCGGTCAAATCCTGTGGTTGTGCAAAAGGGATCCTGAAGCCCCAGAAGTCTTGCAATATCCTCCCTGACCTCCTTCGTGGCTGTAGCTGTAAATGCACCGATCACCGGTCTTTTTGGAAGCTGTGCCACAAACTCTGCGATCTTCAGATAGCTTGGCCGAAAATCCTGTCCCCACTGTGATACACAGTGTGACTCATCCACTGCGATCATGGAAATATCCGCGCTCAGCGCAAAATCCAGAAACGCCTCTGTGGTAAGCCTCTCCGGTGCTACATAGATGATCGGATATCGTCCTGCCTTTGCATAGCGCAAGGCTGTGAAATACTGCCCCTGCGTCAGAGAGCTGTTGAGGTATGCTGCTGAGATACCGACCTGGTTCAGGCTTCTCACCTGATCCTTCATAAGGGAGATCAACGGTGATATTACCAGTGTGATCCCCTTCATCATCAGTGCCGGTACCTGATAGCAGATGGATTTTCCTGCGCCGGTTGGCATCACTGCCAGAACATCTTTTCCTGCAAGAAGCGCATCGATCACCGCTTCCTGCCCTTCTCTGAATGTATCATACCCGAAGTGGGTCTTTAAAAGTTCCTGTTTCGTCATAAATCGACATGATCCTTTCTGTTACGTTCCCACCGGAACTGTAACGCTTCTCTTTTTCATTGTCGAATCGCTGCTGTTTTCCGAATATTTTATTTTAACATATTTACAGATAAATTGCCAATTGATACAAAAAAATCACAAAGCACTTCCTCCCTGGTTTCCTGTTATAATGATATAAGAGAAAGAGTCTGTTTATACTGTTCCGCAGCAGAGGACCATGAATTCATGGAGTACCCGGGCCTCTGTTCAGTAACAGCCGGTATGCTCATAAAAAAAGGAGGGTTCGTTATGTGTAAAAGAAAAATAAAAACCATCGAAGCAATTTTTTTCCTGTTTCTTTTTTCCGTTATTGTGCTCCTGCTTCCCCAGGATGCCCACGCCAGAGTCCGGGTCGTGACCAAAGGAACCACTTCCACTATCCGTGATACCGACGGTGTGATCGAAGATGAGTCTTCAGACATTAATTTCCCGATCAACATCAAAAATGCAAACTGCCAAAAACGGATCTATGCCGTGACAGTCCGTGTAAGCTTTTATTCACCCAAGGGAGTCATCCCAAAAAGCACCACATTTTCCATCGATGGGATCAATGTGGTTAAGCTGAACACTTCAAATTATACACCGCTGGCATACAAGGAAACCTTTTTCACCTACGATGACAACATAGAGGATGGCTACCTGGAGTTCGATTTCGGCAATAAAGAATGTCCGGTACCGGTAGACTGTGACTATGAGGTTACCATCAAACAGGCAGTACCGGAAATTTTTATCACCAACAACAATTATCTGAACCAGAGCATCCGAACCGGAAAAACCACTTCCATCGGAATTGAGATTTCTGATCCTTACGTAAAAACCATCAGCAAATCAAAATTCAAGGTTACTTCTTCCAACAGCTCTGTTCTCAAGGTACAGAGCATCACTCAGAACTCCAAAAAATGCAGCCGTTTCACAGTTACCCTGAAGGCTCTCAAAGCCGGATCCGCAAAGATCACTTTATCCTACCCAAAGGCCACAGCCTGTAAGCTGACCGGAAAAGTAACCTCGCCTTCAAAAACTGTAGCAACCTTCCGCGCTTCCAAAACTACACTCAAGGTTGGTTCCAAGGTCAGCATGCGTTCCCTTATCAATCTGAAGGGCGGTACCAGTCTGACCATCAAAAATGCAAAATCCAGCAAGCCTTCCGTACTTGCCATTTCCGGAAATTATCTTGTCCCAAAGCAAAAAGGGTCAGCCACAGTTACCGCGAATTTAAACGGTGTCAATCGTAAGATCACTATTACCGTATCCGCACCGGCCGCCAAACCTACCGTCAAAAATCTGAAGATCAGTGTTGCCCGTATCAAGTATGGCCCCAATGACATGAAGACCTATTATACCTTAAAATTCACCAATACTTCTGCGAAAACCATCACTACCGCAAAAGTAAAGATCACCACCGGTTCCGGTATCTATGACCAGATGTACTGGACCAAGAACCTGACACTGAACCTAAAGCCCGGAAAAACCATGACAAAGACCTATTTCATCCAGAACATGGTCCAGGCACCGGAAAAAAGTGATATTTCCGTTAAATGTCTGAAGATTAGCTGGAAGTAAATAATTCAAAAGGGACGTGCCGCAGTATTGATTTAAAAATCATCACTGCAACACGTCCCTTTTATTTATTCTCTCTGAGCTGTCTATACGTTTTGTTTTTATCCTGTATCCTACAGTACCTCATTCAGTACCTGCAGTCCATACTCTGCAAGGCTGTTATCCTCTTCGCCGGTACCGCCGCTGATACCGAGACCGCCGATGATGGTGTCTCCAACCTTCAGGGGTACACCGCCTCCGAATATCACAATATTGTCACTCATTTTTCCAAGACCATAAAATGTCTGGCCCGGTTGTGTCAGTCTGGAAAGCTCCATGGTGGACATCTTCACTGCAACCGATGTATAAGCCTTCTTCAAAGCCACCTCAAAGCTTACAAGAAAAGATCCATCCATCACATGAACCGCAACCGGATTTCCATCCGGGCTGCATATCGCAATTACAGAAGGCTTGTTTCTTCTCAAAGCTTCCTGCTCGATCTTCTCAATAAGCCTCTTGGCAGAATCTAATGTGATACGCCCCTGGATACCCATACGCTTCAGCACTTCCTGGATCATCGCCGTATTTGCTGCCATACTGTCATTCTGTGCCATTGCCGTATTTCCTCCCACTGCAGTCGTCACAGTCCCATTCTGCACATCAAAAGCCTGTACATCCCTTTTCTGCACCATCTGCGAATCCTGTGCTCTTACATCCACCGCTGATGTACCCGCTGCAACATCCGCACTACTTCCAACAGCCTCTGCCCCAACATTAGCTACAATCCCAGCAGTTTCTGCTTTCACAGATTCCTGAACACTTTCAGAAATATCTGTCTTCTTCTCTTCGATCTTCGCTGCATCCACATACCTTGCCAACACATAAAAATAATCCGACAATCGATTCATATATTTCTTGGCTCCGGTATCCGATCCAAACTTCACGCTGACCAGCGCAAGCTCTCTCTCAGCCCTCCGTGCCACAGCTCTTGTCACATCGATCTCAGCCGCAACTCGGGAATCCCCCGGAAGAATCGGAAGCCTCTCTCCGGAAAAAATCTCTTTCATCCGGCCAATCTCCTCCTCCAGAAGCTCCGTCCGGTCTTCACTGACCTTAAACTCCCGATTATAAGGATCAGAAACCCCATCTACGATCTTCTTCAAAGTCTCCGAGATCTTCTCCAACATCCGGACAACATCCACATCATCAACCAGAACCCGCACAAGCCCAATATGACTCATCAGCTCCTCAACTGACCCCATCAGACAAATCCGATCATCCGACTTTGAAACATTCTTCGTATGGGAAAGATCCGTCATCCCCTTATCACCATACCCGGTATAAACCTCCATCCCAGCTCAACCTCCCAGCAACTCCTGATAAATAATCCCACCCATATCAGACCAATTTTACAATCCTCGAAATGCTACGCATACCACAATCATCCCGGCAAACCAGGCGCGGCGTCCACAAACGCGCCCACGTATTCCACGCAAACGTAACACACACCACAACCATCCCAGCAAACCAGGCGCGGCGTTCACAAACGCGCCAGCCTCCGCCAAAACGTCACACATTCAAGGCGCCCACGGCGCCCCATCGGCACAACGTTCAACCCGGAACAACCGCAGCATACAGGCACAAGTCAATACCCTTCCGCCCGCCACAGTCAAGCACTCTAAAAAAAGCCCGAGGGGTGTGCAGAGGGGCCGCGGCTTTGCGGCCCCTTTGCGGTTTTACTGTCTTTTTAAAAAGACCAAAGTTTAGTATAAATCTTAATAATATCCTCTTTCTTCGGTACACGCGGATTTGCCGCTGTGCAGGCATCCGCAAGTGCCATATCCGCCATCTTATCAACCGCCGCAAAATAAGCATCCGGTGTGATCGTCTTCATCTCTTCGATGGTAAGCGGGATATTCATCTCTTTCTGCATAAACTGAATCCAGTTTACAAGAGATCTTACGCTCATAACTTCGTTATAATTGCTCAGTCCAAGAAGATGTGCAATATTGGAATATCTCTTTACTGCCGGAAGATATTCTTTCTGGCTTCTGCTGCGTTTGTTGATATTTGCATTATATTCAACAATATGCGGCAACAGCATCGCATTAGCTCTTCCGTGAGGAATATGGAAAATAGCACCCAGCTGATGCGCCATACTGTGAGTAATTCCAAGACCTGCTGCATTGAAGGAAAGTCCTGCCAGACAGGACGCTACATGCATCTTCTGTCTTGCATGCATATCATTACCGTCAACATATGCACGATAAAGATATACGCCACAGATCTCGATTGCTTTCTCTGCAAGTGCAGATGTAAACTCATTATGGTTGATGCTGACATAAGACTCAATTGCATGAGTCAGAACATCCATACCTGTATCTGCTGTAATCGCAGGCGGAACACTACGTACAAGCTCCGCATCCAGAATTGCCTCATCAGCGGTCAGGCTGTCTGAGATCAGCGGATACTTCACATGTGCTTCTGTATCATTTACAACTGCAAAAGAAGTAACCTCGGAACCGGTACCACTTGTTGTAGGAATGGCAACCAGTCCGACTTTTCCGTAATTGTTGATCTTCAGGGCAAACTCACGGATTGCCTTGGAGGAGTCGATGGCAGAACCACCACCTACTGCAACAATAGCTTCCGGCTGATACTGAAGGAATTTCTTAACTCCTTCGGCAATTTTTCCAACCGGTGCATCCGGAACAACATCACAGAAAATATCAAATTCTTTTCCACCTGCCTGAAGCGGTTTTGTGATCATATCGATCATTCCGCTTTTTACAACAAACGGGTCTGTGATAACAAGGACTCTTTTGTATGGAATTTCTTTCAGTCTTCCCAGGGCATCAGCTCCAAAATGGATGGCTGTTTTCATTTCAAATGTATTCATAGAAACTGCTCCCTCTCGTCATACCGGAACACAGGTCTCTTTTGTCTGCCTGTGGCCGGATAAAGTAAAGCGGATCTCCGCATTCCGCATACACTGCATGCTCATGAACACAATCGTTTTCCGATATATGTCCAACCTATTTCGGGTAGATGCATTCGATCTTATGCGCGCTGAAATGCTTCAGCCACTTTTCAGACGGTTTTTTGTCTGTGATGACCGTCTCGATATCCCGCAGCTGTCCTGCCACGGAAAAAGCAGTCTGATCAAATTTCGTGCTGTCTACCACCAGAATACGCATTTTTCCGGAATTGATCATGGCTTTTTTGGTTGTTCCAAAGGCTTCTTTGGATTCCATGATCCCCATATCCTCGTTTAATGCCTTACAGGAAAAGATCACCTTGTCCACATAATAAGAACGGATCACTTCCTCGGTTCTGGCACCAAGAAATGCAAGATACCCTTCCTTCATCACTCCACCGGTGGAAATAATATTCCAGCCGGATACATCCGAGAGCTCCAGAAGGATCTCCATAGAATTGGTAACAACGGTGAGACGTTCTTTTTCTTTCAGCGCCTTGGCCACAAAAACTGCCGTTGTGCTGGCATCCAGAAAAATGTGATCTCCGTCATTCACCATGGAAGCAGCAATCTCCGCCATTTTCTGCTTTCCCTGTACATTCTGGTTTTTACGAACATTAAATGGTAAATCAATACCGACATCTTCGTTGATCACCGCACCGCCATAACTCTTTGTGGCAAGTCCCTCTTTTTCCAGCTTGTCCAGATCACGGCGGATAGTTTCTTCTGAGACATTGTAAAGCTGGCTTAGTTCACTTACAACAACCCTTTTCTCTTCCTGTAATTTCTCGAGAATCAGATTTCTTCTCTCTAACGCTAGCATAAGATGCCTCCTTTTCAGATGTCATTGCAGGGATATCCTTCAAAAGGATATCCCTCAGATATAAAGACAATATTAAAGGATCGTATCGATCATTCTCTTGTCCGGATGAGCGATCACTGAGGAATCCATATACATTCCTTTTTCAGCTACCAGCTCTTTTGCTCTCTCAATGGAAGCCTCTACTGCAGAAACCTCACCTGTAAGAAGCATGTAGGATTTACCGCACATACCTTTTGCGATACGAAGCTCGATCAGATCAACGATTGCTGTCTTTGCAGCCTGATCTGCTGCTTCGATGATGGATGCCGCATCATAGGTCTCCAGGATTCCCAGGGCACTGATCTCCTCAACCTGTGTGGTTCCGTAGATTGCCGGGAAAATGGACTCATGCGGATTGCCCAGTACAAAACTGTCAATGCATTTATCCTCGTATGTTGTTACTGCTGTGTCTACAGCAGCTTTCACTGCGCTTAAATCTCCGGTGATAATTGCAATATATTTTCCCGGACATACTGTCTGCGCCTCCACGATCTCTACTTCAGATGTCTTAACCATGGCATCTGCTGCAGTGATACCAGCTGGTGTGGTTTTAAACTCAATCATTCCGATTGCTCTACTCATTTTGTGCACGTCCTTTCTAATTTCTTGCAATTACAACATGGCGGTCTGTTACTTCTGTAACTTTTCCGCTGATGGTTGCATGGATTCCGACACTTAATCCCTGTGCAGGCTGTGCGATCATCTGACCTTCTGTTACCATATCGCCTACATTTACGATTGCCTGTGCCGGTGCACCAATATGCTGGCTTAAGAGAACTTTTACCTTGGATACATTTACAAGCTCTTCCTGAAGCGGTGCATCCTTGTCATATCTGGTAAGTCCCAGACGTGCCATCAGGCGCTCCTCAGGAACCTTGCGGTATTCTCTTGACTCCTGTACCGGTTTCGGCTGAACACCCTGAGGTGGTCTGATTCCGGCTTTACGAAGTCCGCCTTTCATATCTGCAAGCAGTGTTCTCGGAGCCAGGCTCTGCGGACACGCATACATCTCGCAGACACCACAGGAGCTGCAGAATGCAGAATTGATATAAGGATTTACATTTCTGAAATCCTGGTTTGATGCTGCCATCATGAACATTGCCGGATCGATCGGATGTCCCAGATTATGTCTCGGGCAAAGATCTGTACATGTGTGGCAGTGGCAGCAGATGGATGCTGCTCTCTTTAAATCTATGGAAGAAGTCCGCTGCTTCTTCATGACAATAACATGGTCCTTTGGAAGAACCAGGATTGCGTTCGTTGTTTTGGTAACCGGATCAGAACCATTTCCGATACGTCCCATCATCGGGCCGCCTACGAAATATACTGGATCTTTCACAGTTGTTCCGCCTGCCTGGGCAACAACCTCTTCCAGTGTACATCCTAACGGAACTTTCACTGTAACAGGGTTCTCAACCTCTGCAACAACGGAAACATATTTGCTTGTGACCGGTTTGTGTTCTTCTACCGCGCGATATACATTGTAAAGTGTCTCTACATTAAATACGGCTACTCCCTGCTCAATAGGCAGTCCTCCTGGCCGTACCACGCGTCCGGTTGCCTCATAAATAAGAACAACCTCATCACCCATCGGATAAACCTCATCCAGAAGATGGATCTTAACCCTTGGGAATTCTTCGATATGCTGATTTAAGGCATTGATTGTCTGTACATAAGATTTTTTGATTCCGATGATGGCCTGGGAAGCTCCTACCGTCTCCGCAACCATATCGAATGTTTTCATGATCTCATATGCGTGCTTTTCCAACAACTGTCTGTGAAGTTTCAGTAATGGTTCGCACTCTGCACAGTTCATAAGAATGGTATCCGCTTTGTCTGTCAGTTTCATGTATGTAGGGAAACCTGCACCACCTGCTCCGACAACACCATTCTCCTGCATAATTTTCTGTAATTCTTTGATATCCATGGCGTTACTCCAATCCTGCACCGTCATCTACGATTCCGACGATTGCGGCATCTACCGGTGCTGTTTCTACGCCGCAGCCTATTCTTGCTGCGCTTCCTTGTGCCACCAATACATACTCGCCGATTCCCGCACCGATGATATCGATGGCAACAATCTGGCTGTGCTCGGCTTTCATATGATGCACCGGCTCTACAATCATGAATTTATTTCCTATCAGTTTTTCACTTTTTCGTGTGGAAACAATGCTTCCAACTACTTTGCCTACGATCATATGAGCCTCCGTTTTTCTCCATATCCTCTGTTAGGGATGCCAGAAAGTGGCATCCCCAAAGGAGGAATATTATTTGATTATGGTAACTGTATTGCCTGTGGCAATTCTTGCTGCATTTGCTTCATCTGTATCAATATGCATTTCCAGTGTAAAGCTGTCATCTACACGGATCTTAACCTGATTAAAGATTGTTCCGCGCTCATTGTCCGCTTTAACAGAAACAATATCACCATCATGTACACCCGCAGCCTGGGCATCCTTCGGAGCCATATGAATGTGACGCATGGCCACAATACATCCCTCTTTCAGATAAATAGCACCTTTCGGTCCGACAATGGCGATCGGCGCGCTTCCGGCAAGGTCACCGGACATACGTACCGGAACCTTCATTCCCAGCTTGATCGCATCTGTTGCGGAAACCTCAACCTGAGATTTGCTGCGGACAGGTCCGAGGATTCTTACATTCTCGATCGCACGGAGCTTCAGTCCTACGATGGTAACTGTTTCATTGGATGCAAACTGTCCGCCCATCAGATCTTTTTTCTTGGTAAGCTGATAGCCTTCTCCGAACAGTGCCTCCACATGCTCCTGTGTCAGGTGAATATGTCTTGCGGAAACTCCGATAGGTACAACAAAACCATTGCCCTTGTCTTCGTTTTTGTTGATCGCATCGATCACCATTTTTGTGATCATTTCAATATTATTCGTTTCCAAGAGTACACCTGCTTTCTTTCGGTCTCATAACTGAAAACTGAAAAGCACCGGCCAGAAGCCTTAATGGCCCTTCGGCCGGTGCGTATCAGTAAGAATCAGTTGAAATTATTTAAGAACCGGAAGGATTTTCTCAACATCTGTATGAGGTCTCGGGATTACGTGTGTAGCTACAAGCTCTCCAAGTCTGGATGCTGCTGCGCTTCCGCTCTCTACTGCAGATTTAACTGCTCCTACATCTCCACGAACCATAACAGTTACAAGACCGGAACCGATCTTCTCTGTTCCTACAAGTGCAACGTTAGCTGCCTTGCACATCTGGTCAGCTGCCTCGATAGCTGCTGTAAGTCCTCTTGTCTCAACCATTCCTAATGCTTCCTGTGTCATGATTATATCCTCCTTATGGATTGCTAATGCTTTATTTGTTCTGTTTACTTCTGACTTTTTTGGTGCAGCAGTTTATTTTTCGCTGCTGTTTTTGCTTTCCAGTGCTGTTTCCGGATTCTCTTGCTGTTTCTTTTTCCACCGGCTTGCACTCAGCTCAACCAGTTTGACGATTTCCTCGTGAGGATTGGCAATTACCGCATAACTGGCAGGTTTCTTGATTGCCTGCTCTACTGCCGCATTGACAGCTGCTGTAACTGCTGATACATCGCCTTGTACGATCAGGGTCACCAGTCGTCCGCCCAGCTTACGCTCCCATGACGCCAGCTCAACGTCTGCCGTTTTGCACATGATGTCCAGGGCATTGATCGCCGCAACCACACCTGTGATTTCTATAAATCCATATGATTTTCCCATGAGCGAACTCCTTAATTAATTTCTGTTCCTCTCAAAGCCTGAATTAGAGCTTCGGAAGAATTTTTTCTACATCTGTATGAGGTCTCGGGATCACGTGTGTAGCTACGAGCTCTCCAAGTCTGGATGCTGCTGCGCTTCCGCTCTCTACTGCTGCTTTTACAGCGCCTACGTCTCCACGAACCATAACAGTTACAAGACCGGAACCGATCTTCTCTGTTCCTACAAGCGCAACCTCAGCTGCTTTTGTCATTGCATCTGCTGCCTCGATTGCAGCTGTGAGGCCTCTTGTCTCAACCATTCCTAATGCTTCCTGTGCCATGATTCTATCCTCCTGAATCTTATCTTCGTTACAATTTTATCATATATGATTCCGCCACTTTTGTAAAGTAAACTTCGGAATCCGCTTAATCTTTATCCAGGGCGCTGATCTTCAGCATTTTCTGTGTACCTGGTTCCGGGTTGGGGATTATGTAATGCTGTACCACACCTGTCATGCTCTCTGCGACTTTCATGCCGGCTTCTACCGCTGCCGTGACATCTGACACGCTTCCGCGGTACTTGATGCAGACAAGAAGCGGTACTGGCAGGCTGTCCGCATTCGCCGGTTTATTCTTATCGAATACCTCCAGGTGGACATTTGCAGCCTTGCACCCGGCGTCAGCTGCCACAAAGGCTGTCGCAAGTCCGAAGACCTCCAGAATTCCTACAGCTTCTGCCATGTTGCTTCTCCTTTCCCGTTAAGGTTATTTGTTAACAATCGCGATCTTAAGACCTGTCATTGCCAGGTTTGTCTCAAGTGCCTCGTTGATCTCCTCAAGCGGGAACTTGTGTGTGATCAGCTCAGACATCGGAAGTCCGATTGCTTTTGCTCTCTTAAGGAAATCAAATGTTGTTGCATAGTCTCTCAGGTTGTATACCCAGGAACCAACAAGGTTGATCTCTTTGGAGCAGAGGTCGAAGTGCGGGTTAATAGTTGCGTCTCCACCGTTGATGAAGAAACCAAGCTCGCAAAGACCGCCGCCGTTGCGGATGAATTTATAAATGTTGGAATGTGCATGAGGATTTCCAGTACACTGGAAAGCGAAATCTGCAAGATGTCCGCCCTGAGCCTCTTTAACAGCCTCAGTAAGTGCCTCAATGCCTTTGAAATTCATAAAGTTTACAGTTGTGTTTGCGCCCATTCTCTTGGCAAACTCAAGACGTTTCTCATTTCCGTCTACTGCACAGATATTGTGAACGCCCATTGTATGGAGAACAGCGATGCAGATCAGACCGATCGGTCCGCAGCCCTGAACAACAACTCTGCTGTTGAATTTCAGGATTCCTGTTGTTTTTGCTCTCTCTACTGCATGTACAAGTACTGCACATGGCTCGATGAGGATACGGGAATCAAGATCCAGGTCGCTTACATTGAAGAATGTGGAACCGAATTTTCCGCCTCTGATGAAGATGTAATCAGCGAACCATCCGTTGAATTTTACATCGTCATCTGGAAGAAGTCCGTATACATCAGCGCCGCCTACGTTCTTCTTGTTAAGGTCGAACATTGTGATTTCCGGATCATCTTTGAAGATCATACATGTAACGATCTTGTCGCCGACTTTAACCGGTTTACCAGCTGTATCAACTTTAACGTTTTTACCCATTTTTACGATCTCACCGGTTCCCTCATGTCCGAGAACTACCGGGATAAGACCGAACGGGTCATTTTTGTACTCATGAGCATCTGTTCCACAGACACCGCATCCCTCAACTTTAACAAGGATGTCGTCGTCGCCAACTTCCGGAAGATCATACTCCTGAAGCTCAAAATGTTTCTTCTCTGTCATCATTGCTACTCTTGCTTTTTTCGGAATTGTGTTTCCTGCCGGAGCAGCCGGAGCGCTTGGTGCAGCAGCTGCTGCCGGAGCGTTTCCTGTCATGCCGGAGAGAACCTGTTTAACGATTTCTTCGATATTTACATTGTTCATATCCATGATTTATGTTCCTCCTGATCAACGAATGCAAAGGCTGTCTGTCATTACGCAGCGTCTTCTCTTTGTGAATGTGCTTGCGCTTGTAAGTCCCTCACCTGTACGGCTTGCGATGGTAAATGTACAGAAACCTTCTCCTCCGAATCCAAGTGCGGAATAAGACGGGCCGTTCTTTACAAGGATCGCGGTATCGATTGCTTTCGCATATTTTGTAATGTTATCGATATTCTTGGAATGAATATGTGCGGAATGACGGTTGCCATGCTCAAGCCATACAGCCTGCTCTACAGCATCGTCGAAATCCTTTGCTCTTACGATTCCGAGGATTGGCATCATAAGCTCTGTTGTGATAAGCGGATGTTCCTTCGGTCCCTCGAAGATGATGCAGCGGGTATTGGCCGGTGCCTGAACTCCGATCATGGAAAGAAGGGTCTTCGCATCACGTCCTACACATTTACGGTTCAGCTTGCCGCCTGCAAGTACAGTCTCAACAAGTTTGTCCTGCTCTTCCTTGGATGCAAGGTAGCAGTCATTCTCTGTAAGCATGTAGTGCATTAACTCATCAACTACGGAAGATACTGCAACAACTTCCTTCTCTGCGATACATGGAAGGTTGTTATCGAAGGTACATCCGTTTACGATATCCTGTGCAGCCTTGCGGATATCAGCAGTATCATCAACCAGTGCCGGCGGGTTACCTGCTCCTGCACCGATGCCTCTCTTACCGGAGGAAAGAACTGCTGTTACAACACCAGGGCCGCCTGTTGCTGCGATCAGATGGATATCTTTATGTTTCATCATAATATTGCTGGTCTCAAGAGTTGGTTTCTCAACTGTGACAGCAATATTGTCCGGGCCGCCTGATTCCAGGGAAGCCTCGTTCAGAAGATTGATTGCATAAATAGAAGTTTTCACTGCTGCCGGATGCGGATTGAATACTACTGTATTTCCTCCTGCCAGCATACCCATTGTGTTGCAGAGAACTGTTTCACTTGGGTTTGTACAAGGTGTGATCGCACCGATCACGCCAAACGGTCCCATCTCGATCAGAGTCAGTCCTCTGTCTCCGGACCATGCAGTTGTTGTGATGTCTTCGGTACCAGGAGTCTTATCTGCTACCAGGTGATGTTTGAGGATCTTATCTCCTACATTACCCATACCAGTTTCCTCAACACCCATACGTGCCAGTACTTCCGCATTCTCTTTGATCTTCTTGCGGATGCAGGTGATGATCTTCTCTCTCTGGTCCATAGACATTGTCTTAACTACCTGCTGAGCCTTTTTGGCTGCCTCGATAGCATCATTCATATCCTTGAAAACGCCATGTTTTCCGGCCGGAGCATCTGCAATCTGCATCTTTGCCATAACTTCCTGTACAATTTCCTGTACCATATTCTCACTTATTGGCATGAGATTGTCCTCCTTAATATTCCGTCAAAAAATTATTTCAGGCCAAGCTGAGCCATAACCTGTTTTGTGATCTGAGCAACAAGCTCTGCGTCATTCTTTGCTGTATCTGCTGCAGGAGCTGCATCTTTATCACAATCACAGTCTTTTCCAACGAAATCATACTGATATCCTGGGAACTGTTTGTAGTCCTCGCTGTGGCATGCACCGCCGCAGTTGTGGCAGTTCTTGCCGTCTTTGTTCAGGCAGAGGCTTGCCGGATGTTTTCCAGGCATACCGAATTTACGACGGATCGCATAGAGCTTCTCGATGTTCTCTTTGTCGAATTCCTTCGGTCCGCCAAGGAGCTTGGTCTGATACAGAAGCTGTGCATAGAACTCTACAGACTCCATCTTCATATATGCAGCGTTAAGGTCTGTGCTCCATGTAAGTGCTCCATGGTTCTCAAGAAGTACTGCATCGAAGTATGGAAGGTATTTCTCAAGGTTGTCCGGAATCTCCATTGTGGAAGGTGTGCCGTACTCAGCGATCGGAACACATCCAAGAGCGATAACTGCCTCAGGCATGATCGGCTGTGTAAGCGGGATACCTGCGATTGCGAAAGATGTAGCATAGATTGGATGAGCATGTACAACAGATCCTACGTCCGGTCTCTTCTCATATACTCTCATATGCATCTTGATCTCAGATGATGGTTTGAATCCCGGGTTAGCCTGGATCACATTACCCTTGCCATCTACTTTACAGATGAACTCTGGTGTCATGAATCCTTTGGATACACCAGTTGGTGTGCAAAGATATTCATTCTCAGCTATCTTAACAGAAAAGTTTCCGTCGTTAGCTGCAACCATGTTACGGTTGTAGATTCTCTTACCGATGTCACAAAGCTGTTTTTTGATTTCAAACTCGTTTACCATGCTTAATTTCCTCCTTGAGCATTGGATTGCACTATTTTGTTTCTGAGAACATTTTACCCCATACCACAAAATAAGTCAAGGACAATCCGTTGTTTTATGTTGGTTTCTTGTTGTATTTTGTGTTGTTTTTATTGTTTTTTATATTTTCTGTTTGTAAAGGATCTTTTTTCTGTAATCCTGTATCTCTCAGCCGCCGATCTGGCAGTCCAGGCTGCATACCGCATGCACTGCATTCTTTAACATCTGCATATGTTCTGCTGTAGGCGGAAGGATTCCTTCCATTAAATAGGGTCTGCCAAGTCCTTCATATTTATCCTGCCCCAGTCTGTGGTACGGAAGAAGATGGATCTTGTTTACGCCCGGAAGGGATGCTGCAAATCTTGCGATCGCCTGGATCTCTTCCACAGAATCATTAAATGTGGGGATCACCGGAACGCGGATCACCAATCTGGTTTTTCCGTAGAGCGCAACCCTTCTTGCATTCTCCAGCATCAGTCCGTTGGCCCGTCCTGTGAATTCTTTATGTTTTTCCTGATCCATATGCTTGATATCCATCAGATATACATCCAGGTAAGGAAGAACCTGTTCGATCTTTTCCCAGGGAGCACATGCCATGCTCTCTATTGCGGTATTAATACCACGTTCTTTTGCCGCGCGGAGAAGATCTCTGGAAAAATCCGCCTGACACATACATTCACCACCGGAAAGGGTAATTCCTCCTCCGGAGCGATAATAATATGCGCGGTCTTTCTCCACTTCCTCGATCATCTCGCGAACTGTCACATCACGGCCGATCACCTTGTCCTCACCCAGAACTTTCATGTTCTGGATCCGGTACTCCTGTGATTCCGGATTGCAGCACCAGCGGCAGCGAAGAACACATCCTTTCAGGAACACGATGGTACGGATACCCGGACCATCGTGTACTGAATATTTCTGAATATCAAAGATCCTGCCCTTTGTATCCAAATAGTCCATAATTACCTCTTAATTCCTTGCGTCTGCTGCGCATCCCCGGTTAAAATCCCTGCTCTGTTCTTCGGATGATATCATCCTGCAGAGATCTGGAAAGCGTAGTGAACAGTGCACTGTATCCGGCAACACGTACAACCAGATGTTTGTATTTTTCCGGATGTTTCTGAGCATCCAGAAGTGTCTCTCTGTCGACAACATTGAACTGCATGTGCATACCCTTCTGATCAAAGTATCCACGGATCAGTGCTACAAATTTCTCCAGGCCCTCTCTTCCTGCAAGTGCAGACGGATGGAATTTCTGATTGAACAGTGTTCCGTTAGATACGATAAAGTGATCCAGACGGGATACGGAAGTTGCTGCTGCTGTCGGGCCCTTCACATCCTTGCCTGCTGACGGAGAAACACCATCTGCAACTGGTGTATGTGCATAACGGCCATCCGGTGTAGCACCGGTCTGTCCGCCAAGGGGAACATTTGCGGATACCGGATAAAGTCCGGCCTGATAATGTCCGCCTCTCGGGTTTTTGTATTTCTGAAGTGGTTTTGTGTAAGTATAGGCAACATCTCTTGCAAAATAATCCACATCCGGAATATCGTTTCCGTATTTCGGAACTTCATCGATCAGTTTGTGGATTTCTTCAAATCTTGCCTTTTTCTCCGGAGATGGTTCTGCTCCAAGCGCTGCTGTCATAACAGCCTTGGCTGTCTGCTCATTTACACCGATGCCATTTTCCTGAAGCTTCTGCATTACAATTGTAGTAATATCTGCTGCAGACTGTGCATCAATACCCTTGCCATAGTTCCATGCCAGAGCTTCCTTCATCTCTTCCATGGTAACTTTCTTTTCTTCATAAACAAGTTTACGGATCGCATACAGAGAATCTGCCATGTTTGCAATACCAAATCCCTGAGGGCCGGTAAAGTTATAAACAGCGCCTCCCTCCTGAACGGATTTACCACGTTTCATGCAGTCATCCACCATACAGGAAAGGAATGGAAGCGGACACCTCTCAGCATGTGCCACGTCAATGGCATTGTCTGCATTTACAAGCAGGGAAATAAAATATTCCATCTGTTTCTTATATGCGTCATAAAACTCATCAAAGGTCTTCATCTCTGTGACATCGCCTGTCCTGACACCGATCTGGACTCCTTTATCCATACCATTGGAGAAAACCATCTCCAGCGGGCGGCACATATTGAAGAATGCCGCATCATGCCAGCCGTCTGTCTTACCGGCTTTCTGCGGTTCTACGCATCCAATGATGTTATATTCCCTGGCATCTGCAAGAGAAAGTCCTCTGTTCTGCAGCGCCGGAATGATAACCTCATCATTATAATAAGCCGGAAGTCCGATTCCTGTTCTTGTAAGCTCTGCAGCTTTGATCAGGAATTCATGTGGAGATCCGTTCCATACTCTTACAGAAAGAGACGGTGCCGGAAGATGCACATGCATGGATGCCTGAATACACATAAAGGAAAGATCGTTGGTCACATCCTCACCGTCTTTATTCTGGCCGCCTGCGATCAGGTTCTGGAAAAGGCTGTAGCCTGCAAAACCTTCTGCTGATGCAGCATCACGGCATTTGTTCAGATCGTTTAATTTTACCCAGATACAGTCCATCAGTTCCTGAGCAAACTCTCTGGTAAGATTACCTGCCTCCATATCACTCTTGTAATACGGATACATGTACTGGTCAAAACGTCCCGGTGAAATGGAATGTCCGCTGCTCTCCATCTGGATCAGCTGCTGTACGAACCAGAAAGACTGGCAGGCTTCATAGAAATTACGGGCACCTTTCTCCGGCACACGTGTACAGTTGGACGCAATCTGGAGAAGCTCCTGTTTTCTGGTCGGATCCTGACACTGATATGCCATCTGCTCTGCAAGCTCTGCATAACGATGCGCATAATCAATAACAGCCTGGCAGCTTAAGATCACTGCTTCCAGGAAACGTGACTTCTTCGCATAATCACCATCTCCCACATTACTTTCATCCAGTTCTTTCTGTGCTTTGGCAATGATACCCTCATAACCAATTGCCAGAACTTCCTCATATTTAACCGTTACATGTCCTACACCATTGTAGAAATAATTTCCCGGTGTAAAAATGTTGTGGTCAATGGCAAGGATCGCTTCCGGAGCCATATAGGAAGTCGCAAGCTCGCTGGTAGTCTTACCCTTCCAGTATTTATGTACCTCCCGAAGATCCGCCTTGGTCTCCTCCGAAATATAAAATGGATCAGCAGTTCTGGTAGCCACCGTATCCAGTTCATCCTCCAGCCACTGGAAAGAATACTCCGGGAATGTCTGACATCCTCTTGGTGCCAGGGTGCTGCTTCCGACGATCAGTTCCTCATCACGGATGATGATCGGAATGTTATGCAGGATATGGGCAAAAGCCTTCGCTCTGCGTGTGATGATCGGCTCGTCTTCAGTTTCCTTGTAGGACTCTGTGACCAGTTTCGCTCTGGCAGATTCGATCACCGGCATCTTGGCATAAAGATTATCCACAAGATGTGTGATCCTGTCTGTTTTCGGGATATCTGCTATATGAAATTTCTCCATGATTCTCCTTTCTCATAACCGGTTGTTTCTGGTGATCTGTCTGCCTCCACGCTTCCAGAACCGCTCCTGTCCGGCTATGTGCTCATGTAGTTTTATTATACCTTACCCCTACTTCGATGTCAACGAAATCCAACATGTGTTTCTAGCTGTTTTTGTGGTTTTTATCGGTTGTTCCCTGTTGATTTTATTTGTTTTTTGTATTTTTATGTTTTTCTCTATTGACTTTGTTTTTCTGCTCTGCCATACTTAGATTTATATAGGAATTCCTTTGTTTTTCAGAAAAAATTTATGCAAAGCGGACATTCGTATTCCGCTCTGTCACATGTTCTCAAACAGTAAAAGAGGTGTATTTTTATGTATCTTTCTGATATGCATACCCACTCCATCGCCAGTGGTCACGGCACGGAATGTACCATCACAAACATGGCACGCGCAGCTGCCGAGAAAGGTCTCCGGCTTCTCGGGATCACTGATCACGGTCCCGGCACTCTGGCAGCCGGAACTTCCTCCTATTTCCGCAGCCTTACCTATTCTCCCAAAAAACATTTCGGTGTAGAATTACTCTACGGAATTGAACTGAATATCCTTGACCGCAGCGGAACGGTAGATTTAGATCAGGAATTATTATGTAAACTTGATTACGCCATTGCCAGCATGCATGCCTGGAATTACCGCTGCGGTACCAGAGCCGAAAACACAGAAGCTTTTATCAATGTAATGAAAAACCCCTGTGTAAAGATCCTCGGACATAGTGATAACACTCATTACCCGGTTAATTATGATGCGCTTGCAAGGGCTGCCAGGGAAACCGGCACGATCTTTGAGATCAACGAAGCTTCTCTTGCACCTTATGGCTATCGTGGCGACACAAGAGAAAACTGTTTCGAGATCCTTCGATGCTGCCGCAAATATGATCTGCCGCTGCTTCTTTCCAGTGACAGCCATGGCCCGGAGCATATCGGAGATTTTACCTGTGCTGCTGAGTTTGTTCATCAGGCCATGTTTCCGGAACAGCTGATCCTCAACAACCAGATTCCCAGACTCAAGGTTTTTCTCCAAACCAGAGAATGATCTTCTGTATCTTTTCCGACAGATAACAGATATTGTCCACTCCAAACAAAACAGGCCAGTTCAAACACAGGAATATACATTTTCCTGTATCTGAACTGGCCTGTTTTTTATTTTTCCCGCTGCTTCCGTACAATTTCCGCAAGCTCGCTATATTTACCTGTAACATATCCGAAATTTTCTCTTCTGTGAGGAAGCTTGCATTCGGTGCAGTCTTTAATCCCGCTTTCCGTAAAGCGGAAATTACCACCACATTTATCTCCCAGTGCATATAAAGGACAATAGCAGAACAGACAATTGAAGTTCTCCGGATCTGCTCCTTTATGGCACGGAAAATACTCACAGTTTTTGTGGCTGAAGTAAGAGTATTCTTTGCCTTCCCAGTATGGTTTCTCCATGGCTCTTTTCTCCTCTCCTGACATAACCACACATAACTTTTTCCTATAAAAAAGAGGTAGCGATGCCACCCCGGGGTAGAAATATAATCCGTTCATGAGTGCGCGGAGGGAACGAATGTATCCGGAGTAGTATCGCCTGCCATTTAATCATGTATAATTCATATGAACAGGCGCATTCCATAAAAAAATGCCTACTCTCGTAAAAAAGTAGACAACGTCCCAGGGGTGCGGAGTCCCTGAAATGGTTGTTACACTTTACACGGAAGTTTAACCTCGCCATAACAAGCAGGTTTCCTGGCTCCGGGATCATGGCTCCTCTCTCCTTCTCATACATACGTACAATGGACTATGAAATTCGCTCCTCCGTTACAGTGACCGGATCGCTCAGGTTTCACACCTGATTCCCTTTTCTGTGGACTTCTGATAATCAATATATAACTGTCAGCTATCCTCAGCACTTGCTATGTTCAATATGGAATTATACTGACATTATAATAACATCCTGTTAATTATATGTCAATACTGTTTTCAATATTTATACATTTTTGAGCATATTTTGTTGCTGTTCACTCCGTTCCATGGGTTTTTCAGTATTTTTTCCGACGTTAAAAACAGCCCGACAAACTGCTGTCGGGCTGCTGTATTTTTATTTTCTGTTGTACGTTTTTATTATACAAGACGTCTTACAGATACAATTGTTCTGTATGTAGCATCATTGCTGATCTTGATCCCGTCCTGAGAGTTCGATGCATGAACGATCTGGCCATTACCCATGTAAATAGCCACGTGTCCGCCATAGCAGATCAGATCTCCCGGCTGTGCATCTGCGTAGGATACTTCTGTACCTGCATTCTGCTGCTCATAGGAGGTTCTCGGAAGGCTGACTCCGAAGTTCGCATAGACACTCTGTACAAATCCGGAGCAGTCTGCACCATTGGTAAGGCTTGTTCCACCCCATACGTAAGGATTTCCCACAAACTGTGTAGCATAATTCACAACAGAAGATCCGGAACCGCTACTGTAAGAAGAACTGTCACTGTCTGAAGATGTATCCTCTGCATTAGATGTGTCCTCTGCACTTTCTTCAGATGCGTCTGTGCTGTTATCGTAATCTGCGTCTGCATTATCCTCTGTATTCTCAGTATCCTCGGACGCATCATCATTCTCACCATTGTCTGCATCTTCATCCACATCCTCGGTGTCATCTTCTGCAGTATCCTCATCTGCATTCTCGATCACGTCGCCGTCCTCATCGTACTGTCCGTCTTCGCTCTCGTCTGCCTCATCCTGCTGTGCTTCCTGCTCTGCCTGGCGTCTTGCTTCCTCTTCTGCCTCAGCCTGTGCTCTCGCTGCTGCTTCAGCCTCGGCCTGACGTCTTGCCTCTTCCTCTGCTGCAATACGCTCAGCCTCTAATCTCTGAAGCTCTGCAGTCTGCTCTGCAAGAAGGTTTGCATAATCTGTAGCCTGCTGCTGTGCGTAGGCGATCTCATTATCATAATCTGCGGATGTGGCACGCTTCTCATCCAGCTGTGCCTGCAGGTTCTGGGACTCTGCCTCATATTCCTGCTTCATTCCCTCCAGCTCTGCCTTCTCCTGTGTGTACTGTGCCTCCAGGTTTGCCACCTGCTGGATCGTATTGGAATATTTTTCAAGACTCTTACGGTCCTGCTCATAAGTCTTCTGTGTGTACTCTGCTCTTGTAAGAAGGTCAGACAGGTTCTCTGCATTCAGCATCATCTGGAACCATGCATCGTCTCCACCCTTCTCATAGAGATACTGGATACGTTTCTTCATTGCCTCATACTGTTTCTGCTTGGCATTTTTGGCCTTCTCAAGGTTGGTCTGTGTAGATGCAATGTCGGCTTCCTTATTGGAGATATCTCCCTCCAGTGTCTGGATCGAAACCATCACGTTTACAAGATTGGCATCAAGAGTTGAAATCTCGCCTTCAATCTGTGACTTCTGTGAGGAAAGCTCATCCAATCTGGAATAAGTCGCATTCAGCTGTTCGTTAGTCGCATCCATCTCCTGCTGAAGTGCTGCCTCATCTTCTCTTGTTGCGCTTACGCTGACTACCTGTGCTCCGCTGATGATGAGCGCCAGTGTCAGACATAATATCCTTTTCTTCATGACTGTTCACCCTCGCAATCTGATTCTAATTTAATACAGCGGATCTGACCATCCGCTTCGTTGGTTTTCTTTGTAATACTTTTGCAATATCTTGTTTCAATCTTTTTATATATTAACACAGTGTTATTTGGATTGCAAGGATTTTCTATTAATTAGTTTAAAACTTTGTAACATTTATTAATGATTTTGACATTAAAAAAGGAGAACCCGGGTTATCTCAGATTCTCCTCTCGCGTTTCTTATTGCTATTTGTTACATATAAATTTCTTTCAGCATATCCTGATCAGAAAAGATCTGCAAGGATCTGATTGGCTGTCTTGTTCAGATATCCGTTGGGATCGGAAAGAGTGCTTCTGTTCCATCTGAAGTATGCACCGTTTCGGATATAGTTACCACTGGATTCATGATAGTCATATTTGCTGGCTCCAGGATACCTGGACATGTAAGTTTCTGCCAGCTTGATCGCCTGGCTTCCGTAAGTTCCGCTTGGTGTCGGTGTTCCGGAAATCTGTACGCCGGCATTCGGTGTACAGTGGAGGATCACGACACTCTTATCGGAACACTGTCCGAGAACGATCCAGGTATGTCCGCTGTTGTATCCGATATCCCCAGGATAAAGCTTCCAGTTTGAGCTTGCCAGCTGAGCCTGGGAAACAACGGTACCCATTCCCTTGCCGGAATACAAAGATCCAAGATTTCCGGAAACATCCGTGTACATAGGTCCACCGGATCTGCTCTGCATGATCTGATATACAGACCATCCTACAAAGCCGGAGCAGTCAAGGCCCTTCTGTTCTGTAGCTTCACTGAGATCCATATAATATCTGTAATTATAGGAGCTGGAATTGCTGTCATACCATTGTTTCCATTTTGGACTGATGCCCTTTCTGGTCGCATCCGACCAGTTGTGGCCGCCGCCCCATACGTAAAGAGTCTTTCCTACCGGAAGTAATGCATTGGCAAGGAAATTCTTGATAGTCCTGGAGCTTGTCGCTGTAGTAGTGCTTGGGTTGGTATCCAAGACACCATTGCTGCCAAATGTATACTTCTTGCCATCGATCGTCTTCGTTCCCGTAGCCATGACACCGGTTGACGGATCGAAATAATATTTATATCCTTTTTTGGAATTTGTGACCCAACCGGTAGCCATCACGCCGCTCTTGCTGTAAAAATAATAGGTATCGCTGCCGATCTTCTTGAAGCCCTTATACATAGCTCCCGTGTTTGGATCAAAATAACGCTTCTGCTGTTTCTTATTCGTTGCCCAGCCCTTTGCCATAAAGCATTTGCTGGTAAAATATCTGGTCACATTCTTCTTGTCTGTAAGGAATACACTTCTGGCTGCAGCACCACTGCCTCTGTAAAAATAATATTTCTTATTACTGATCGTGGCCCATTTCGTTGTCATATATCCGCTGGTGGGATTAAAATAGCGGGTATTGTTCTTACTGTCTGTAAGCCAGCCTGTTGCCATATAGCCCTTGGCACCGTTGACATTATAAAAATATCGTTTGCCCTTGGAATCCTTAGCCCAACGCTTCATCTGCACGCCTGTGGATTTATTAAAAAAATATTTCTTCCCGTTCAGTGTAAGCCAGCCTTTTACCTTCTGTCCATTCTGATAATAATAGGACTTTCCTTTTTCTGTTTTAAAGCCGTTTTTGGTCGCAGCCTGTACATCTGTTGCCGTTGTATGTACAGTTGCTCCGGCTGCAAAGAACATCAGAACAAAAAAAAGTCCCCAGAGTTTCCATTTTCTGCTTAATTTTCGCATACATACCTTCCTTTGATAGATAGATCATTGATATTTACTATTTCTTAAGTCCGACTGATCGTAAACGTTACAATTTTGTTACAATTTTACGTCCATATTATATAACATTCTTTACGGTCCGTCAACTCTTTCCTTTTCTTTCAGAAAAATCATCATCCAGGTATTACCAATGTTGATTTTATGCAGAAAAAAGCCCCGAAACATCAGAAATATTCACCGATGCTCCGGGGATATAATCTTTTATGCAGTTTTGCTCCTGTCTGTTACAGATCCTTACAGGAATTTTTTGCGAAGCTCTGCTCCGTCAAGGGCACTTAAATATGCAGGTGCAACATCAAATACGGTCTTGCAGCCCTTCTGTCCTTCCTGGTTCATGCGGTATGCAGCTCTTGCATAGGCAACGATCACAGAAGATGTGAACTCAGGATTGGAATCCAGCTTCAGGCTGTACTCGATCACATGGCTGTTCTCATTGTTCCAGCCTGTTTTTCCGCTGCGGATCACAAAACCGCCGTGCGGGATACCGCTGTGGTCACGGTCCAGCTCTTCCTGGGAAATGAAATGTACCGTTGTATCATACTCGTCAAAGTAGTTCGGCATGGTCTTGATCTCTTCCTCGATGCGTGCAAGATCAGCACCTTCCTCAGCAACTACGAAGCACTCTCTTGTATGTTTCTGGCGTGTGGTAAGCTCCGGATTTTCTCCGTTTCTTACTGCCTCAAGTGCAGCTTCTACCGGAATAGTGTACTGCTTTGCATCCTTTACGCCTTTGATGCGGCGGACTGCATCAGAATGTCCCTGGCTGACACCCTTGCCCCAGAATGTGTAGTCGTTTCCATTTGTAAGGATCGCATTTGCATACATACGGTTCAGAGAAAACATTCCTGGATCCCAGCCTACGGAAATGATTCCTACATGTCCACTCTCTGCTGCTGCCTTGTCAACATTTGCAAAATGCTCCGGGATTTTCTTATGTGTATCAAAGCTGTCCACAACATTGAAATATTTTACATACTCCGGTGTCTGAACAGGAAGATCTGTAGCACTTCCTCCACAGATGATCAGGACATCGATCTCATCCTTCAGCTTCTCCGCATCTTTTACAGAATAAACCTTTGCGGTCTCTGTAAGGATCTTTACAGTCTCTGGATCACGTCTGGTAAATACTGCAACCAGCTCTGTATCCGGATTATGCTTGATGGCGCACTCCACGCCGCGTCCCAGGTTTCCGTAACCTAAAATACCAATTCTTATACTCATAACGATTTCCTCCTCTTTTTCTCTGCAGTATGACATTTTCCGGACAGCATTGTGAATTTCTGTCAGAAAAATCCCTCTGCGATCTATATCGCAAAACGGATCTGCAGGATCCGCCTTACAAACATATGGATATGCTGCCTCAGGATATTCCGATTCTCAATTCCGGGATATCGATGACCGCTTTGTTCCTGCATCAGCAGCAGAAAAAGCCGCCCGGCCAGCACATGAAACAGGCCATGGTCCTGCAGCAGGCATCACACATATCCCCTTCTGCAGTCGGCATTCCCCCAAAGGGATCCTGCCGCTGCTGATACCAGCCGCCACCGCCTTCCATTCTCTGGAGCAGCATACGGTACTGCATATTATCCGGTTCCTGACGGACTGCTTCACGAATCTGATCCAGAGCTGTTACATTATTTCCCATTCCCATATTTGCCATAGCAGCCAGGTAATACCATTCCCCATTTTTCTGACCAAGAGAATCCAGTACATTCATAGCTTCCTGAAAATGACCGCTCTGCACATAATTGGCGGCCGCCCTTCTGCGCATACTTTCCTCATCCTGATAGGCACTGGAACCGGCATTTCCGTAATTTCCAAAACCACCGTAATTTCCGTAGCCGCCATAGCCATTCTGGGAACTACTTCCGTACTCACGCTCTTTCATGATCTGCTCGTAAGCCTGCTGCACTTCTTTGAATTTTTCTTCGGCCTGATCCTTATTCGGATTATTGATATTGGCATCCGGGTGATACTTTCGGCTCAGCTTCCGGTATGCCTTTTTTATTTCATCATCAGATGCGTTTCTGGGAACTCCCAGCACGCTGTATGGATCTAACATTTTTTCTCTTTCTCCCGTTCTTCCCTGCGCTTCTGTCCGATCGCCGCAAAGCGGCACCAGACGCCGGAATATAAAATATTTCGAAGGATATCTCCGTATCGGAGGATCGGCAGCTTTTCAAATTCTCTGCAGCATTCTGCAAGCATCATCATAAGAAGCCGACGTACCTCTTCCTCGAACCCTTCTATCTTATATTTTTCAAGGAAAGGATTGTAATTTCCGTTTTCTGCATCTTTTTCCACATCGTCATAAGCATCCAGGATGTAGATAAATTTTCCGAGATAAAATCCCAGACGGCGCAGGGACGATTCCCAGACATCCTTACGGAAGGCCAGAATCTCTTCCATGATACGTCCGGAACATCCGGCTACACGGTCCACATCGGTTTCCCCCTGTTTTTCCAGGGAAGAAAGCTCCTCTAGTGCGTTTCGGATCCTTTGGATCTTCTCCGGATAAGCGGACATATGCATATTTCCGCAATTCTTCAGAATTCCTGCATATGCATAGCGCAGTGGTTTGTGTTCATCCTGCCAGTCATCCATACATTTGTAATAGGTAAGGATCACATTCATATCCGCACAGTACTCAGTTACTGTATTTTTGCGCACCGGCTGGGGCTTCAGCGGATGGACCACACACCTGGAGGTTCCCTTCTTCGTTGGCGGTTCATAAAGAGCGCTTAAAAGAAGGACCACAAATGTCATATCATAAGTCAGTGAGATCTGTCCCGGTATCCCGTATCTCTCCCGCAATTCTCTGCAAAGACCGCAGTAAAAAGAACGGTACACATCAAAATCCTTGAATTTTATTTCCGGTTTATTAACGGTCACATATCCGAACATGTCAGCTCCTTTTTACGAATTTTGTGTGGCATTTCGGACATTCGATCTCGATCTTGCCCTTTCCCTTTGGAATACGTATCTTCTGTCCGCAGCCCGGACAGCTGTAGATGTGATGGGTCTTTCTCTGCTTCATCAGATCCTTTTCTTTATTAAAGCGAAAACGGAACTTTGACGTCATCTGAAGGAATTTCTGATTTTCGGCATAACGCTGCTGGATATTTCTGGAAAAAATACGTATATATGCATATACGATTGCTGCGACCCCGAGAATGTCAAGGGTGCTGCCGACAGTTCTGCTGAATATATTAGCAAACATTGCCAGAATGATCAGAACCAGTGCGACTCCCATGGTGAACCTGGAAAGATCATCCACTCCATAACGTCCCTGCATAAATTTATTGAATTTGTCTCTCATATGATCTGCATCTCCTTTTCACTGCCAGACGGCACTGCCCAAAAATTTCCGTAAAAAAATCCGGATGGCAGTTCCTAACGGTCATTGCATACCTGGAAAATGTAGAATTTCAGATAATAGGACTCATCTGCTGACCAGAGGATCGGATGATCCGGTGCCTGTGTACGGTACTCTACCTGGCGCAGTCTCTTATGGACATTCTTCGCTGCCTGACCGATGGTCTGTGTAAACAGCTCATACGTCATAAAATGAGAGCAGGAACAGGTTGCAAGAAATCCGCCGTCCTTTACAAGACGCATTGCACGGAGATTGATCTCACGGTATCCCTTGATGGCATTTTTTACAGAGCTTCTGGATTTCGTAAATGCCGGAGGATCCAGTACCACAACATCAAATTTCTCTCCCTTCTCCTCAAGCTCGGGAAGAAGTTCAAAAACATCCTCACAGAGGAATTTCACTGTTCCGTCCAGGCCGTTCAGACTGGCGTTTCGTCTTGCCTGCAGGACTGCAGTTTCCGACGCATCCACACCGAGAACACTCTGTGCCCCTGCAATTCCCGCATTCAGGGCAAAAGAGCCGGTATGTGTAAAGCAGTCCAGAACCTTCGCCCCCTTGCAGAGCTTCTGGATAGCAAGACGGTTATATTTCTGATCCAGGAAAAATCCGGTCTTCTGCCCGTCCCTGATATCTACTTCATATTTCACACCGTTCTCTTCAATCTGAACAAGTGTCGGAAATTCTTCTCCGATAAATCCCTTGGTAAGTTCCATTCCTTCCTGGCGGCGTACCTTTGCATCACTCCGCTCATAGACTCCACGGATCCGGATCCCATCCTCAGCAAGGACTTCCTTCAGTGCATCTAGGATCGTTTCTTTAAGACGGTCGATTCCCAGTGCAAGAGACTGTACAACAAGCACATCTGAAAACTTATCCACAACAAGACCCGGAAGAAAGTCTGCTTCTCCGAAGATCACACGGCAGCTTCCGGTATCTACTACCTTCTTACGATACTCCCATGCGTCGCGGACACGTTGTTTCAAAAATTCCGGACTGATCTCTGTACGCTCATCTCTGGTAAGCATACGGACTGTGATCTTGGAATTGGTGTTGATAAATCCTCTTCCCATTGGATATCCGTCAAAGTCCCGGACCAGAACGATATCTCCGTTCACAAAGCTTCCCATGATGCTTGCGATCTCATTGTCATATACCCAGAGGCCTCCTGATTTCAGGAATCTGCCTTCGCCTTTTTTTAATGTTACTACTGCCAGGCTCATAAATTCTACCTTTTCCCTTTCTCGTTTCCCTATCACGGTTTGCGATGTATGAGTCCACAAAACCGATTTACGGTCAATTTTATCACAGAAAAATCCATTTTTCCAGTGCTTACACAAATCCTTGTCGTAAATCACAAAATTTTCATGATATCTTTCCGGCACGACAAAAAATACCGCAGCAGAGGTTGTTTTCTCTGCTGCGGTATTTTTTATCTCTTTTTCTGTAAATCTTTTATTCTGCTGCGGATTCCTCAGAAGAGTCCGTGTTCTCGCCGTAAAGACCTGCCAGATATTTCATGGTTTCTTTATAAAGTGTCTGCTTATCTTCCTGGGGAACATCTGCAAGAATAGCTGCTGTCACGTCTGTGGCCTCTGTGTCCTCCTGGGAACTGTCAATACTGAACAGCTTCTTCAGCTTCTGATCCATCATATTCAGCTCTGTACTCTGATATTTTTCTGTACCATCTGCCTCATAGGATTCTGTACCATCCTTCAGGATATCATAATAATCCTTCTCAACAGTTTCTGCCACACTCTTCGCTGTCTGCTCATCCAGTGTTACCGTTGCCACTGCCTCTGTATCCTCCGTTGCAGCGAGAAGGGAATCTGCATCTCCCTCATACTCGCCTTTTACAAAGAGGACAAATTTGTCATAATTGTTCTTTGCTTCTTCGCTGAGCACGGAAGTATCGTTTTCTGCACTGTCTGCCTGGTCTGAGCCCTCTGTACTTTCTGAAGATTCTGTATCTTCTGTTGCCTCCGGGATTCCGGTCTCATCGGATGCAGCCTCGTCAGAAGTGCTTTCATCTGTGCTGCTCTCGTCAGATGCACTATCCTCTGTGCTGTTCTCGTCAGATGCACTTTCGTCTGTACTGCTCTCGTCGGATGCACTTTCATCTGTACTGCTTTCGTCCGAGCTTTCCTCATTGCTATAGGTTCCGTCGTCGGTAGCATCCGGGATTCCGGTCTCATTGCTTGTATCCTGAGAATCTGCTCCTGTTTCTTCCTCAAGACCCGGATCCTCTGTGGAGCTCTGGATCACATCGTCACCAAGAATGCTGTCATTTACATTGTTGACGATATCATCAGAAGAATCTGCATCCACATCTACGGTTTCATCACTGCTCTCGCCATCCAACGTATCATCAGAGGAAGAGGTCTGGCCTGTGGTATTGGCATCTACCTGCTCCAGTGTTTCCTTCACATCATCATAATTGTAATCCTGCTGTGAGATCTGCTTCAGAAGAGACACGATCCTGTCAATATCGTCCTGGCTTACGGAAATATTGTTCTGCTCAGCCACATTGATTACAATATTCTGAATCTCATCTGCATTCTGTACTCCGTTCTGGATCACATCCATCTTGGACTGGTTTACAACTGTTGTCGCCTCATTTTTACCAACCTTATCTGCAAGCTCACCGGTGGTTACGATCTCCTGGTTGGCAAGCTTCGTCTTGGTCTCATCCAGCTTCTCTCCACTGGCCTTCTCATATGCCATCTGGATGCCGGTAAGTGCGCCTGTTCCGGATACTTCCATCGGGCAGGCAGCAACTACTTCACAGTTCTTCACACCGGATGTGGAAAGTGTCGTTGCGATCATATTACCTGTCACCCAGTTCAGATTTGCTGTGCGGACCTTAATCCCGCCGGACTGTGTAGGCTTCACATAGGCACAGCTCAAAGTTCTGGAACCGATCTGGGACTGTGGTGCGATATTATCCAGGTGTTTATGCTCATCCTCATTTGTAATGGTCATCACCTGCACCTGATCGGAACTTACATTAAAATATTTCATCATTGTCTGCTTCTGAGCATCCGTAAGATCTGCTCCAAGTGTTACTACCTTCGATGCATCTGCAAATACGGGATTTACACTTCCTGCCACAAGGCATGCACTGCAGAGCAGAGCTGCGATCATGTTTCTTTTTTTCATTGATCTTCCCTCCATATATTTTTTCGGATCGATTGTATCTACTTAACTTTTGCGGTGTAAAGCGGACATTCCTCTTCGTTACTTACATCTCCACGAATGCGAGCGCTTCACGATCTGTCGTTCTTGTCACATTATAACACAGCTGCTGAAATATTTGTAATTTATATTATATAAAAAACGCTGCCGGAAATTATATCACTCATTTCTGACAGCGTTTTATTGCTTTTCTCATTTTCCCAGAGAACTTATCTGATCTGGTTTAATTTTCCGGTTTCTTTTGCTTTTTTCAACAATTCCCGGTTTTTTTCATTCATGATACCAAAATCCTTCAGCGGACAGTACACTTTTTCACATTTTCCCATGAACTCCAGTGCTTCTTCAAAGGCAGACTCCGAAATGCATTCAAAAGGCTTCTCCGTGATCACTTTTGCAGCCAGTTCTTTTGCCACCTGATAATCTGCATCATTGGTATGGAGAACTCCGGTCACAAAAGGAATCCCCTGTCGCTGCAGCTTCCGATATACCGGAATCCCACTTCCATTTCCTCCGATCACAAACACCTCCGGTTTTCCGGCCGGAGGTTCCATTTCCACGCAGCCGAATTCTGCATTATAGCTTCCACGGGTGATGCCATAAAGCTTCCGAATATAATCGGAAGTAAAGATTTCCTCCGGTGCACCATATTTCTCAATGTGATCTCCATGAACACAGATCACCTGGTCAGAAATCTTCTGGGCAAGATCCAGCTCGTGAAGGGACATGATCACCGTCATCTGTTTTTCCAATACCATCTTCTTCAAAATGGCAAGAAGCTCCAGCTTATGCCGGATATCCAGGAAGGAGGTCGGTTCATCCAGGATAATGATCTCCGGTTCCTGGCAGATGGCGCGTGCCAGAAGGATACGCTGTCTCTGTCCGTCACTGATAGCTGTAAAATCCCGGTCCTTCAGATCCCAGGCGTGAACCATCTCCATGGCACTTTTAACTTTTTCCTTGTCCTCTGCGGAAAGGATCCCGAGAGTTCCGGTATAGGGATATCGTCCGGTGGATACCACATCCTCACAGGTCATAAGCTCCGGTCGCATGCGCTCGGTAAGTACTACAGCCAGTTTTTTTGACACTTCCCTGTTGGTCATCCGGCTCATCTGTTCCTGTTCCAGATATACCGTTCCGCTGATCAGGGAAAGCTGTCTTGTGATACTCTTCAAAATAGTAGATTTTCCGGCACCGTTGGGACCGATCAGTGTCAGGATTTCTCCTTTATTCAGCTGAATATTGATTTCTTTGATCAGCGGTTTTCCATCATAGCCTACGGTCAGCTGATCTGTATAAAAAAAATATGATTTCATCGTTTATATCCTCTGCTGTCTGCGAATCATGATATAGATAACTACCGGTGCTCCGAAAACTGCTGTCACAGAACTGATGCTCAGCTCCGTCGGTGCAAATACAGTTCTTGCGATCAGGTCACAGAACAGGCAGAACACTGCACCGCCCAGAAAACAGGCCGGGATCACAAGCAGCGGTTTGGCAGTCTTCAGGAGACTTTTTGCAATATGAGGCACAGCGATCCCCACGAAGGAGATCGGCCCTGCAAAAGCAGTCACACAGGCAGAAAGAATACTGGAAAGCAGGATCAGAAGTATCCGGAAAGCCTTGATATTAACTCCCATATTCTGCGCGTAAGTCTCCCCCAGCTGATAGGCGCTGATCGGTTTTGACATAAAAAATACGATCACCATAGTAAGAAGTACCACAGCAGCCATAGTCTGCACATTCCCCCAGGTCATACCGGAAAAGCTACCCAGTGACCAATTATGAAGATTGACTATATTGGAATCATCTGCAAAGGTCACCACAAAGTCTGTGATGGCCGAACAGATATAGCCGATCATAACACCACTGATGACCAGCATGGACATGTTGTGGACTTTTTTTGCCACAAGGAGCACAAAGCCCATGGAGATCATTGAGCCTGCAAAAGCAGCCAGGATCATGGCGCCGGAACCGATGGACACCGATCTGCTTAAAAAAAAGATCATCAGAAGCGCCACGATCAGCTTGGCACCGGAAGAGATTCCCAGTACAAAGGGTCCCGCGATAGGATTGTTAAAAAAGGTCTGCAGCAAAAATCCGGAAACAGAAAGTGCTCCGCCAAGGATGATCACTGCCAGTATCCTGGGAAGACGGATCTCCCAGACGATATTATAAGAAGTTTCATCTCCCTGATGCCGGAATATGATATTCAGGATCTCCTTCACAGAGAGGTGGATACTTCCGGAATTTACATTCCATATAAATAAAAAGATTAAAAGTACCGCAAGGATCACAAAAGAGATCCCGTATCGGACTGCGCGTTTTCTGTCATTCATTTTTCTGGTACACTCCTCTTCTGTTTTGTTATCCTGTCCTTTCGTTTCCTGCTCACAGGTGGAAACCGGCAAAGGAGTTAAAAAGAACACTGGAATTTATTTCAGTTTATGCATATAGGTCAGATCATCCAGAGAATCATCATCTGTAGTCAGCATGGTGTGGATATCCTCGATCATGGTTCCAAGTCCGGTAGTTTCCTGGAAGAGATTTTTGCCTGTGCACCAGACATTTCCGTTCTTCACTGCCTTGAAATCTGCAAGAAGCTTACTTTTGGAAAGAAGCTCATCAATGGTCTTAAGTTCCCCGTCAATCGTACTGTTATAGATGATATAGTCTGCATCCTTCGCCTTGGCGTAAAACTCTTCCATCTGCATATTCATGGTGGAAAGAGCATTGTCATTTACTCCCGTATCCTCCGGAACATAATTTCCTCCTGCGAGAGAGATCATTTCTGAAACATAGTCGCCGCTTTTTCTTATATTTACCGCACCTACGGAGTTGATATAAAAGAACGCCACGGTCTTATCTGTTTTATCTGCTGTGAGAACCTTATCCAGCTTGTCCGTCTGCTCTTTGAAAACCTTTTCTGCTACATCTTCTTTTCCCAGAAGAACTGCGTAAAGCTTCATCCACTCGGTCCTTCCAAGAGGATGACTCTCATAGCTGGAACGCTCTACCATTACAGGGATCCCGAACTGCTCCAGCTTCTCCTGTACCTCCGGATTGTGATGGATCATGGTGGATTCAATGGCAAGGTCACAGCCCTCGTTCAGGATCAGCTCGTAATCCGGAGCACTGTACTTGCCGGCATAGATCATCTTTTTCTGTTCCATGGCGTCCTTTGCTTCCTGGATATACCATCCGTCTTCCTTGGTTCCGGAAAGCTTGATGCTGTCAATCCCGTCGATAGCGCGGAAAAGATCCATGGCCGAGGTTGCTACCAGATAGATATTGTTTATGGGCTGCTGCAGAACCGCAATGTCAGGATCCAGCCCCTCCGGTGCTTTCTTGCCTTCGGGAACTACAAGAAACTGTCCTTCCTGATCAATGGTGAGCAGCGCATAGCCATCGTTGTAGTAATCCACATTAAATTCCTTTGCGTAGGAAAGATCCATACTGTGGTCAAAGGTAAGGCCTGGAATATCCGCAGGCTTATGTTCTGTCTCTGCTGCCTGCACTGCAAAAGCACACCCCAGGATCAGGGTCAGCGTCAGAAATATGTATGAAATTATTTTTTTCATTTTTCTTCCTTTTTCATGCTTGAAGAATCAAAATTCAGGGTATACTCAATCTCGTGAGGAGTACTCATGGCTACAGTATCTGCAGTCACTTCCATTTCTGCGTCAAAGACTGTGACCGGGATCTCAAATGTGGAGTTTCCGTCTTTGTTCACCGGCTCATATTTTTCGCCGTCCACGATCATGTAATCATAATTCGGACTGCTCCAGATGATGGTTGCCGTAGCTTCTTTGCCCTTGATCTCTACTTTAGCTGGAGATTCTACAGATGCTCTTCCTGTTCCGCCTGTAAGGGTTACATCCGTCTCATAGGTTCCGTCCTCCAGCTTCAGCTCTTCCGGTTTTTTCCCTTCGGATTTTTTGTCGTCAGAGGTTTTTACAGGATTCTTTACGCTGACTTTATGGTCGTACCATTTGCCTTTTTCTCCCAGGATCGCCACGTTAAATTCCTCACCAATGGCCGGTACCGGGATATCAAATCCGTAAACCTCCTCTGTATAACCATCGCTGTACTTCACTGTATCTGTGGTCGGCTCAATGATCTCTGCTCCGTCCTTCTGGGCATCCTCGGCAGTTCCCGCAAACAGGTTAACGATCTTCTTGGAAACCAGACTTACGTGGATGGTCATTTTACCATCTTTGACCGTGAGCTCTCCTTTTTTGTCATTGGCCTCATTTACATGAAACATGCTACTGTCTGTCTCAAACTCTGCTGTATAAACGCCATCTTCCAGGGTATCTGCTTTGGCTGCATCTGTATCCTTTTCTTCGGAAGCTTCTGCTTCCTCACCGGACTCTGTTTTTGTTTCATCTGTTTTTGCCATCGCAGGCACAGAGCCCAGCACCAGGACTGATGCACTTGCCATTGCAAGAATTAAGTTTACATAGCGTTTTTTCATGATAATCTTCTCCCTTCCATAGATACAGCAATCTGCCCGGAAAACAGTCTTCCTGATCTTTCCGGGCAGTTACATTGATTTCTTATAGGTATCTGAACTCACTCAGATATTTTTATATTTATTATTCTGCGGACTCCTCAGCAGAATCAGCCTCTGTATCTGCTGCTGCATCAGAATCTGCGGACTCCTCAGTGCTTCCCAGAGAATCGATGGCTGCCTTTGTATGCTCTACATAAAGCTTCTCAACTGCTTCGATTCTTCCAAGACCCTCGATCTGGCAGTCAACCTTATCGAAGTTTCCGGATGCTACAAACTGGCTCTTCCAGGAATCCTCCTCATCACCGGCCATATCGTTATTTGCATGGTCTCCGGCAACAACCATCAGCGGACGAAGAACAACGTTCTTGTATCCTGCTTCTTTTACCTTCTCGATAACCTTGTCGCAGGCTGTATCTTCCGGCTTACCCTCTACAGTACCGATGAATGCGTTCTTCAATCCAAGGTTTTCCATCTGTGTCTGCATCTGATCGTATGTAACGTTAGCTGTATGAGATGTTCCATGTCCCATGAATACGAATGCTGTGCCAGCCTCAGCTGCTGCATCCATGCTGTCAAATCCGGCCTCTTTGCAAGCCGTATCTGTGATTGCCTGAGCAACGGCTTTCTTGTCATCATTGATCACAGTTGCATCGTCTCCAACCTCACCGAGCATTGGCTCTGCGATAGCTACAGACTCGAATTTATCTTTATAGCCATTGATCGCTTCTGTCATCTCATCGTACTCAGCACCATGCATCAGATGAGTAGGCTGTACAACCAGATTCTTAACACCATTCTCTACTGCACGGTCAAGAGCCTGCTGCATGTTATCGATCACTTCATCATCTCTTGCCTCTACATGGTTGATGATGATCTGTGCTGTAAATGCTCTTCTTACAGACCAGTCCGGATAAGCTTCTGCAAGAGCATCCTCGATTCCCTTGACATCCTCTGCACGGCTGTCATTGAAGGAAGTACCAAAGCTTACAACAAGAAGTTCATTCTCGCCGATCTCATCCTGGTTACGCGGATCGTCCTTGGAAGCATCTCCTGTGTCACGTCCGAAATAATCCGGATCTGCATTCTCACCCTCTACCAGTTCTTTCTGAGCATCTGTCAGAGCATCCCATGCTTCTTTGGCTGCCTTGCAGTCCTCATCTGTTGTGTCGTTTCTTTCCTGTACATAGATCTTGTCGATCAGAGCTGCTACATTATCTGCTGCTTCCTGATCTGCATCAGAAGCCTCTGTGGTATCAGCTGCCTCAGCGTTCTCTTCTGTAGCAGAATCCTCTGCTGCCATTGCTGTTGTAGCCGCACCCATAGAGCATGTCATGGAAACTGCGAGCATCAGAGCTAACATTGTTTTTCTTTTCATTTCTCATTGTCCTCTTTTCATGTATTTCCAGAATACTGATATGTACAAAAAAGCAGCAGCTCTCTGCGGCCGCCTGCTCACACATGATTCTCTGCGCAATACAAATACATAAAAAGAAGTTCTGTATTGTTATGGAGAATACCGATTCGTAAACCGCGAATCCCTGAATCTCACAATAAGGCAGTTCTCCTGACTTGGTTCCACGCTGCTTTCCCTTCCCGGTCTCCCAGTGGTTGTAAAAGCAGCTCCCCTTTCACAGTGACGGTATCGTTCCGGATTCTCACCGGATTCTCTTTTGCACATCCGACTGGATGCAACCTTATCATTATAACATTTGCACATATTTTCTTTTACCTGGTTATCTAACTTTTACCACAAACTCACAAATTTGTCAAGATTGATGTCAGACGATTCACGGTTTTCTGTGATCTTCGCTCACAAAAAACACCTCACGAAATATTACCAGTGAACAGTAACCGGTTTTCTCCCTGTATCTGTCAGTTATTATCAGAATACTTTCTCCAATATTCATGCATATCCTGCATAAAAAACAGCCCCTTTCTGTCATCACCCTGATATCAGAAAAGGACTGTCTTACATCAGATATTCGCAATCCGCTTTGCTACTTGCTCATAACAGATAAACTGCTCTGCAGTTTATCTGTTAAAATACTCCTGCTCCAGGTATCTGGCTACGTAGATTCCGCTGGCAGATGCATGGGACAGAGAATGGGTCACGCCGCTGCAGTCTCCGATAACAAAGAGACCCTTGTGGCAGGTTTCCAGATTTTCGTCGATCTCGACCTCCATGTTGTAGAATTTAACCTCAACGCCATAAAGCAAAGTATCATCATCTGCGGTTCCCGGTGCGATCTTATCCAGAGCATAGATCATCTCGATGATGCCATCCAGGATACGTTTCGGCATAACAAGACTTAAATCTCCCGGTGTCGCAGAAAGTGTAGGTGTTACGAAACTTTCCTCAATACGGGCTTTTGTGCTTCGTCTTCCGCGGATCAGATCTCCAAACCGCTGTACCATAACACCACCGCCAAGCATATTGGAAAGTCTTGCAATGCTCTCACCGTATCCGTTGCTGTCATGGAACGGCTCTGAGAAATGCTTGGATACCAGAAGGGCAAAGTTTGTATTGTTGGTATGCTTTGCCGGATCTTCGTAGCTGTGACCGTTTACTGTGATGATACCGTTGGTATTTTCATTCACGACAACACCTCGCGGGTTCATACAGAAGGTACGGACCATATCCTCAAACTTCTCAGTTCTGTAAACGATCTTGCTCTCATAAAGCTCATCTGTCAGACGGCTGAAAACCTCTGCCGGAAGCTCCACACGGACTCCGATGTCCACACGGTTGGAAAGAGTCGGGATCTTAAGCTCTGTACATACCGTCTCCATCCATTTACTTCCGCTTCGTCCTGCGGAGATGATACAGTAAGTTCCCTCGTAACGCTCATCTCCTACAAAAACTGCATAACCGTCTTCAGTTTTTTCTACTTTGTCAACAGATGCGTCAAAATAGAAGTCCACATGGTCTTTCATTTTTTCATAGAGGTTCTGAAGCACCACATAGTTGATATCTGTTCCCAGATGACGGACTGATGCATCCAAAAGATGCAGGCCGTTCTGAAGGCAGAGCTTACGGATCTCGCTGTTTGTGGTAGAATAAAGTTTGGTTCCTTCACCGCCATGCATCAGGTTCAGTTTATCTACATATTCCATCAGCTCTGTGGCTGTATCCTTGCCGATATGCTGGTACAGAGTTCCGCCAAACTGATTGGTGATATTATATTTTCCGTCGGAGAAAGCGCCTGCACCGCCAAATCCCTTCATGATCGCACAGGTTTTGCAGTGGATACAGGATTTTACTTTCTTTCCGTCGATGGGACATTTTCTTTTTTCCAGAGGATGACCAGCTTCAAAAACCGCGATCTTTTTCTCCGGATCATTATTCATCAGTTCATAGGCCGCAAAGATTCCACCGGGACCTGCTCCTACGATCAGTACATCATATTTCATAAATAAAAACTCCTTATCTTGTATTGCACATTTTCAGTACTTTGTTTTTGCACAAACCCTGTCTATTTTACAACAAACGTGTTCAAAAGTCACCGTTTTTTTCGGAACCTTCCGATCTTAAGCTTTTTTCCATCTGTTTCCACGGTAATAGCACCGTTTTTCATGGTGTATTCCACCTGACTTCCGGCCTCTTTAAGCCGCTCTACGGTTTCCGGTGACGGATGTCCGTAGGTGTTGGTGGAAGAACAGGAAATGATCGCCACTTCCGGCTTTATTTTCTCAAGAAATGCTTCTGTGGTAGAATAACGGGAACCGTGATGTCCCACCTTCAGACAGTCAACATCCTCAAGCCCCTCGGCTGCCAGAAGCTTTTTCTCCGTATCTGCACCGATATCTCCGGTAAAAAGCATTTGAAAATCTCCAAAAGACAACTCCATCACCATAGCTTCCTCATTCACATCTTTTCCTGTGGCATTTTTCTCCGGCCACAGAACAGAAAAAGATACTTTGCCGCAAGGCAATTCATCCCCTTTTCCTGCTGTCACGACCTTAACTCCGGCTGTTTTTGCTGCCTCTGCAAGCTCCCGCCATGCATCTGGTCTTTCCGCCCAGGCAGGCAGGATCAGATATCCGGCCCGGATGGTTGTAAGACCTTTTCCCATATATTCCAGAAGCTCCTTCACACCGTTGATATGATCCTGATCTGTATGGGAAATAAAAATCCCATCCAGCCAGGAAATCCCCTGGCTTTTCAATGCCGGCAAAAGGCAGTATCTTCCAAGATCCGACTGGCTGCTGCTTCCTCCGTCGATCAGAAAATGATGATCCTCCGGGGTCTCCACAAGAATACCGTCACCTTGTCCTACATCCAGGCAGATCACCTTCAGACTTCCTGCTGGATGAAATCCCAGTATCAGGATTCCGACTGCCAGAAAAATACCGGCTGTTATCCGGATAGCATATAGCTTCCAACAACCTGCTTCCGCCCGCTCCTCTGATAACTCCATTTCCTCACTGACTGCTTTTTTCTTCCGGAGCTGTTCTTTTATATACTGTCCCATAAACAGGACTATGATCAAAAAGCCATAATATACCACAATCTGCCATATTTCCGGCTCCCCTCCGATCCAGGTACTCCATCCTGATCTTCCTGCCAGACTGCAGAGATATTCATAAAAAAGCAGCAGTACCCTTGCCGGCAGGATTACCAGTTTTGCCGCAGGAATACTGAGAATTCCCAGCAGCAGCGCCGCCATTCCTCCAGTCAGCACTACCCCCACACTTGGAAGCACCAACAGATTCAGGATAAATCCGGCAATAGAGACTTCTCCGAAAAACTTCAGCATCACCGGCAGAGTCACAAGCTGAAGAGCTATAGGACTTACCAGTGCCTTTGTCCATTTTTTCTCCGCTCCTGCAAGGGCACAGATCTTTTCCGCAGCGAGCCCCATTCCCAGAACACAGCCAAAGGACAGAAGAAATCCACTATCCAGGAGATAGACCGGAGATTCCACAAGAATCATCATGGCAGTTACGGAAAGAGCACTCATCATATCATAGATCCGTCCGGTGATCCTGGCTCCCATGGCGATCAGAAACATAGTTACTGCACGCATGGTGGAAACACTCCCTCCGGTCATGATCCCATACTGCAGCATCACTCCCAGAGAAAAAATCCCGGCAGGCCAGATTCCCAGTCCCATCTTCTTTAGAAGGTTGTAAAGCCCCATTCCCAGAATACTGATATGAAGTCCGCTGATGGCAAGGATATGTATGATTCCGGCCAGCTGATATCGCATCTGTGTTTCCGGATCCAGTTCCTGTTTGTCTCCAAGCGTTATGGCACAAAAAACAGGCGCATCTTTTCCTGCAGTTTCCTTCAGGATCTGTCTGCAGCTTTCTTTTATCTCCAAAAGGAGCTGCCTGTAGCCGGAATACACTGCTGTTTTCTTTTGGAGCACAGCGTTCTTCATAAAATAATAAATATGACGACAGGCGTAAAAGTGTTGGCTGTCAAAGCCCCCCGGATTCGCAGGACCTTCCACTCTTTTCAGCGTTCCCTTGACCCGGATCCGCATTCCCGGTTTCAGATCTTCTTCTTTTTTGAGAAATATTCTTACATTTTCAATTGGAAATTTTTTTGACTGATGGATAAGATATGTTTTTTTCAGATAAACAGACTGGGAAAATTCTGTGTTTTCATACTGTTCCACCTCCCCGCAGATCATGGAACCAGGGTGCGCTTCAATCTGCTCCTGCACATTTAACGGAAGGGGATTCCCCCTGATCAGAGGAATCCCCATAAGCTCCAGTGCGCCAAGACTCAGCACCATAAGAAAACACAAAAGACACATCGGCCTTTTCGCCATAAATGTTCTCCCGTTTTCTGATATTTTGAAATGTTTTATTTTTTCTATTCTTTTTTAGCCTTTGTGTGTGCCAGCAGGCTGTCGTTCCATTCATAGAACTTATAAAGCTGCATATTCTGGCCAAAGGTCACTTCCTTGTTTCCTTCGATGGAAATCTCAACTTTGTCCACATCTGTTGCCGCGATCAGCGTATTTACCACCGAATACACGGCAACCTGTTCCGAAACATCCAGCGCATAATCCTGAAATACGGAATTATAATCCACATAGCAGATTCCGTTTGCTCTCGTCAGGGAAAGTACCTCTGAATTCTCCGGTATTGTAGGATAATGTCCTTTTTCCAGCGGACCTCTTGCAAGCTGCTCCAGAACCACCGTAGCTTTCGGAAGATTTCGTCTGTAGCGGACACTTCTCTGTTCCGCTACCAGTTTATCTCCGTTTTTATTTGTGAAATACAGAGTAAAGGTGTCATAGCTGTACACATCCCCATCGGACCCGGAAAACTCCACAAAGGTGTCGTTGTTCATGGCTCCCACTTCTTCACCCCTGGTATCTGTCAGCGGCTTTTTACCCACATAGATTTCCACAGAATCTACTCCTGGAACCTGTAAAAAGATCTTCACTATACCTGCCCGCACCAGAAGTTCCCTGGTACGTGACATTTTATCATAGGCCTCATTGAATTCTACGTTCAGGACTCCATCCTGTATGGAATAAGAAGAAATCTTTACCCCATCCGGAAAAAGTGAGATTCCGTCTTCCCGGGTCTCACGGTTATTCAGACTCTCGGAAAAATTGCGCAGCATCACTTCTGTTGTTTCCTTCTCCGGAGTATATTTTTCTTCTTTCAGTCTCGTTTCATCGCTGTTGATATAATAAAATCTATACTGTTGCTCTTCGTTTTTATTTCTTCCCGACAATCCTATGAAAGCAACCAGACCAAAAAGGATGCAGGCAGCGGCCACACAGATGATCAAAATCGTTTTTTTCATGCTGTACCTCCTAGGACGGGATATAGGACAGCGGGATCTTCACGGTAAATGTGGTTCCCTCGCCCTCTTTGCTGGATACCTTGATGATCCCATGATGCATGGCTATAGAACTTCTTGTAATAGCAAGTCCAAGACCGGTTCCGCCGATCTCTCTGGAATGGGATTTATCCACACGATAAAAACGCTCAAAGATCCGTTCAATGGAATCTTCCGGTATTCCCAGGCCGGAATCTGCAACTGTCACATAGAAATCCTTATGATCCGCATCCAGTGTTACGCGGACCCATCCCTCATCTACATTGTATTTGATACCATTTTCGACCAGGTTACTGATGGCAAGGGTAAATTTCACCTCATCCACATCTGCGGTTACCGGTCGGAACGAATCCAGGATCAGGTCAATCCTTCTCTGATCTGCAATAGGACGGAGACGCTTTAGAATATTCTCCAGCAGCTCATTGATATTCATATTACTGATATTCATATCTGCTGCTTTTTTGTCCATTTTTACCAGGGAGAGCAGATCGGTGATGATCTTGTTCTCTCTGTCAATCTCTTCTGTGATATCAGAAAGAAATTCCTGATACAGTTCCTCCGGAACCCCCTGCTGTCCTACCAGCGAATCCGCCAGAACCTTCATTGAAGTCATAGGTGTCTTCAACTCATGAGACACATTGGATACAAACTCCTGTCTGGATTCATCCAACGTCTTCATTCTAGAAAGCATCTTGTTAAATGCATCTGTGATCAAAGCTGTCTCTGTATAATCCGGTACCGAGATCTCCTCATTCTGATATCCGTCTGTAAGGTCCTCGATTGCTTTCGTTACCCTAGCAAATGGCTTCACCAGGATCGTGGAAAGAATATAACCCAGAAAAATGGCCAGCACTACAATGATACCGATGATCAGAATCCCTTTCTGCTCCAGTTCATGGATGGTTGCTGTCACCTCACTGGAAGATGCCATGATCATCATGGCACCCTGCACCTGTTTTACATCCGGACTTTTTACCGGAACTGCCAGGATCAGCTTCTGGCTGTCAGAATCATATTGGTAGGCATCTTCTCCTTTAAAACAGTTCAATACTTTCTGGGAAACCAGAGTCCTGCCCTCATCCACGCCATAGGTATCCTTGATGATCCTGAAATCCCTGTCTACAATGAGAATCCTGCCACCATAGCTGTTGGACAGTAATTCCAGCTTGCTGTTCACCGTCTGAGAGCTGGTGTCATTCAGATAATTCTCCTTGATCAGCAGGTCGCACATGATGTCACAGATGTTCTCCATGCTCTGCACACGGTTGGCAATGGCACGATCTTCATAGTTGGCAATGACCATTTCCGTTACGATGACACTCGGTACGATTCCCAGTATGATCAGGATGATCAGAATACGAAAGCGGAGACTTTTGAAAAATTTGCCGTTCTTTTTGAACTTCACAGGTTATGCCTGGAAATAGTAGCCCACACCCCATTTGGTGTGTACATATTTCGGCTCACTGGGATTGGCCTCGATCTTTTCTCTCAGGCGGCGGATATGTACATCTACGGTACGGACATCTCCCGGATATTCATAGCCCCATACGATATTCAGAAGATTTTCTCTGCTGTATACCTTGTTCGGATTGAATACCAGCAGTTCCAGCACATCAAATTCCTTGGCTGTGAGGTTGATCTCTTTTCCGGAGATAAATACGCGGCGTCCTTCGCAGTCCAGCTTCAGTTCTCCGACTTCCACAGTCTTGGCCTTCTCCTGCTTGTCCTGTTTGCTGCCTGCACGGCGGATGATCGCCTTGATGCGGGCTTTGACTTCCAGGATGTTGAAAGGCTTGGTGACATAATCATCAGCTCCGTATTCCAGACCCAGGATCTTATCCATATCTTCTCCTTTTGCTGTAAGCATGATGATCGGAACATTGGAAAATTCACGGATCTGCTGGCATACCTCAAGACCGTCCATTTTTGGAAGCATCAGGTCAAGAAGGATGATATCGTACTCTCCTGCTTTTGCTTTTTCCAGTGCTTCCTCTCCGTCATAGGCACAGTCCACTTCCATTCCGTCCTGCTCCAGACTGAAGCGAAGTCCCTTGACAATCAGTTTCTCATCATCTACTACCAATACTTTCCTGCTCATTTAGCGCTCCTTACTTTATTGCTATTTTATCCTTTATCTTCTCATAGGTTCCTTCTTTGATGCCTGGTACATTCATGATATCCTCTGCTGAAGTAAAGGGACCGTTCTCTTCCCTGTAAGCGATGATCGCCAGGGCCTTGGACTCCCCTACACCTGTGAGAGTAGTAAGCTGGGATACATCAGCGGTGTTCAGATCGATCTTCTGCTCTGTGGAAGATGCAGTCTCAGCTTCACCGGAATCCTCTCCGGCGGATTTCTGTCCGCTCGCCGTTTCGGTACTGTTTTCTGCTGTGACTTCCGATCCATCTTGGGTAGCTGCGATCCGCTGGCTGTCCACCTCCGCCTGGGTAGGCACATAAACCTGCTGTCCATCGGAAAGTCCCTTAGCACGGTTGAGATAGCTTGCCGCAGCTTCCGGAAGATATCCTCCGGCCTGCTCGATAGCCTGAAAAACACGGCTGCCATATGGAAGCTCATAGACTCCCGGGCTGGTCACTGCTCCACATATATCTACATAAATGGTCTGAGGGGTGTCTGAGATCTCCGGCAGCTGTTTTTCAACCTCCGAAGCCGGTTCCTCCGCAGACTCATTCTGTTTCTTCTGTGATATATCTGCCGCAGCCCCTGCGGATGCCTTCCCGGATACTTCACTTTCCGTATCCTTCGGTTCTTCCTGCTCTGCATCCATTTCGGATGCTTCCGTACTTTCTTCCTGCACCAGTTCTTTCTCCAGAAATTCTGTTCCGTCATCCTTACAGCCTGTCAGCCCTGCCAGGATCTGTAACAAAAATATGGAAAAAACAAACCGAACACTTCTGATATGTGATCTTATTTTCATAGGTAGGCGGTTCACTCCTTTCCGCCGATGTGGCGGCAGGTGCCCCATTACTCATGCAAAACCATACCTTATTTTAACGAAGTATTACAAATATTACAATACTTTTATTTCTATTTCCATTTGAAAATAACCACACCTGCAATACAGATCAGCATTCCCAACAGCTTTCTCCACTGAAAATCTGCTCTTTCCACACCGAAAATCCCCAACAATTCTATAAGATAAGCCACCGCAAGCTGAGAAATGACAATAAGCATAACCGCCCGCGCAGGCCCCAGACTTCCCATACTCCGGATCACTGTGATAGTGATAAATGCACCGATCACTCCTCCGAGTAAATTATATTTAGCCTCTACCTGCCACAGCATGCCGATACTTTCTCTGCCTGTAAAAAACCATGCTGCCACACAGACCAGAAATGCAGAAAACTGTACCCAGCCGGTTGAAACCCACAGACTGGTCTGTTTTGTTACATTTGTGTTAAATACCCCTTGAATACTCATCAGTGCACCTGAGATCAGTGCTGACAAAAATCCCCACATAAAAATCCCTCCATATATACTCCATTTCCGGTATTACTGCCGGAAAAAGGCGCTGCATATTTCTGCAACGCCTTTACGGTTTCTTATAATTTAGTTTATGTGATTTTCCTGCAATTATACACACTGCTGCCCTGTTTTCTCATCCGCATAATATTTATATACATGATCACGAAACGCTCTTTATTCCGAAAAATATTTTCTGAGATATATCCTTCCGGAAAACGCAATATGCGGCATCTCATAAAAAATGGCTGTTTTCGGACAAATCGGACGATAGAGTGGGTCTGCCACAATGATCCTGGCTGTTTTCAGCTTTTCTTCCATGGCTTCCTCGCCACAGATGGCCTCATCTCCCTTGCGCAAAAGTCCCTCTGTGATCTCCAGCGGACAGAGCAGCTGAACCTTTTTTCCGTATTTCTGCTCTATGACTGCTGCCAGGGAGCCCATGGTAACCGGTTCTCCGATGATGGTAATGTCCGGTACGGAAAAAAATACCTCATCTTTGTCGGGCATTTCCCTGCTTTCTCCTGAAGGGTCAGATACTGCTGACAGACTGTTCCTTCCCTGAAAATAGATTACCTGCTCCGGAGTTACTTTCCACAGTTCCTCCTGTTTCCCTAAGATCTGCCCTCCGCTTTCCTCCGCGGAGTCATCCTTTTTATTTACCCACTCTCCACAGGATCTATCCGCGATCCGCTCAAGTGCATCTGAAATCTCTTCCTCATAGCCTTCCACAGGAGTCCCCACGAGAAATGGCGTACCGAATTTTTCTTTCAGCACATTGGCCGCCGGAATTCCCACAGAGGATACCACAAGGTTTACCGCTGCTTCACCGGCACGGGACAAAGCTTCCAGCGTATCCCCCATAGCCCAGGTGGAAAGTATCTCCCAGCCATAGTTTTTCAGACGTTTTTTCATGGCATCTACTGCAGACTGCGGGCCAAAATCAAGGGGTGTTGCTCCAAGAAGATTTAATTTTCTGCTTCTCTTCTCTGTAGATCTTTCCGCAGATCCTGTGGGTGCTTCTGAACACCTTCCGGTTTTCTCTGCAGCTCCTGTGAAATGTCCGGCGATCTCTGCCAGCGCCAGCCCTGCTCCGTATACATAGTCATGCATGCCGCTGGTCGGAACCGAAAATGCCGGGATTCCGGTTCTTGCCGTAAGTGCACGGGCCAGTCCCTGAAAATCTGTTCCGTTCATAAAGGGGATCGGTGAACTTGCAAGTGCAATAAATTTCGGTTTCAGCTCCTTTTCCGCCTCTTCGATATCCTGAAGAAATTTCTCATCATTTCCCATAATGGCATCGATATCCGTAAGACCTGAGATAAAGATCAGACTGTCCTGGTCGTACCACCGGATCTCATCATGGGTATTATAGGTAGAATTACAGCCGGAGGGATCATGCATCACTGTCATTCCTCCAAGCTCATACAACGCGGAGCAGACACCCGACACGTCTGCCGTGTAGATTGGTATGATCCGATATGCCTGTCTCATATGCAGCTTTCGCACCCCCATCCCTTTCGAACGAGCAGATCCTTCGGAGCTTTTTCCTCATTAAATGCCTCCAGCATCAGCTGTGCAGTACGTCTGATCCCGTCAAAGCCCCAGAGCCCGCCGCCCTGTACCATATTGACAAAATTCCGGCTTCCGGTAAACCAGGCTGCTTTTTGTCCGACGGCAAGGATTTTTCCGAAATGCTGCCGTGGCCGCACTCTCATCTCCGGGCGAACAGTCGAAATCAGCCTGAGTTCCGGATAATTCTCCTTCAGCCAGAAAAATACTTCTTTTTCTTCCGGGCTGATACTGTCCAGAAAAACGGACTGTACCTGAAATCCATGCGTAAGGAGAAGCTTTGCAAGTCCCAGAGGTCTTGGATGAAAAAGATAATCCACAGCTACGGGAGTGTCACCGATGATCTGGTGTGCATGGAAAAGAGCTTCCTCGCATTTTCGGATCTCCGTTTCGATATCCAGACCATTTTTACCGCCACTTTGCTGATCCAGCAGCTCCAGCAAGTACTTTTCCTGCGTCTCTATCTCCTCATAGTCAAAGCTTCCGGGCAGGTATAAAAACGGCCTTCCAAGTCTCTCCGCCTGCTGCTGTACTCCGAATTTTCCTGCCGGATAACAGTTAAGGATCAGGCTTCCCTCTCCCAGACTCTGATAATCCTCCCAGTTCTTACAGGCCGGTGCTTCACGGAGACGGATTCCGTTCTTTTTCAGGATCCGGCAGATATCTGCACTCTCATCCAACACAAAATCACTGCCCAGGACTGTGACACATTCCGGATCAGCTTTCCTCTCCGGTACTGCATCATACATGGCACGGCGCAGCTTCTGATCCGGAGTCGGGCCTGTTTTCTGCATGATAGGATCCATAAAGCACCGCATAAAAAAGATCTCCGGAAATCTTTCTTCCAGTTCTCCGTAGATGCGTTCCAGATCACTTCCCAGAAAATGATGAAGACACACAGTAAAAAGCAATACTGCCTTTGGCTTCTCATCCAGCCGGTTCAGAATGTCCGTCACTCCTTCAATGGTCACATCCTCCAGATTTCCGCCCAGAAGATCCTTTTCCTCCACGATCACAAAGGAAAAACGGTCTGCCGCATTCATCTCTGCGGCAGTCAGCACAACGCCACGCATGCAGTTATCCGCACAGACGTAGATCTGCCTTGCTTCCGGAACCAGCATTCCCGTATGTACGATATTCCAGTTTCCATGGACCGGTGAATTAAATTCCAGTCCCGGCTGAAAGGGAACCGGAAAAGAGGCTTCCTTTATAAATATTTCTGTTTTTCCCGAAAGCTCTCTGTTACCAACTCTTTTTAACATGAGCCTTCCTCCCTGCATGCACTCAGGATCTGCTCGGCCAGTGTCCGGTACTCCTCTGCCATCTCACAATCCGGATAAGCTTCCAGAAGAGTTTTTCCTCGATTCTCTGCTTCCAGGACCAGTTCACTTCTGGAAAGCGTTCCCACTACCCGCGTATGAAAATCCTCTGCCAGCTCCCGGACTTTTTCTTCCTCTCCCGGCACGTTCCGCCGGTTCAGGATCACGCCGCCAAGAGATGCATATCCTCTGTTTCTAAAATTATCCACTGCCATGGCAATATTTGCCCCTGCATGGATGGCCATGTTTTCTCCGGAGGTGATGATAAATACCTTATCTGCATACCCATTTCGCATGGGCATGGAAAATCCACCGCAGACAACATCTCCCAGTACGTCATAAAAAACAATGTCCGGTTTATAGGTCTCATAGGCTCCGTTTTCCTTAAGCTTCTCGAGAGCAGTAATGATACCTCTTCCCGCACATCCAAGCCCCGGTGCAGGACCGCCGGCTTCCACACAGACTACACCCCCATATCCGATCTGCACCATATCCGTAAGCTTCAGCTCCTGGCGTTTTTCGTTATACAGCTCCAGCACAGTGGGAACCTTTTTTCCATGCCTGAGAAGGATCGTGGAATCTGCCTTGGGATCACAGCCGATCTGCATCACTTTCATTCCTTTTTCCGCAAGGGCTACTGCCACATTGGAAACCGTAGTAGATTTTCCGATGCCGCCCTTTCCGTATACCGCAACTTTTATCATTTTCTGTCCTCCGCTTTTGTGATCACATTGGAATATGCCGTTTTGGCGGAAACTCCACTGAGGCGTCCGATCTTTCCGGATAAGGAGCTGATCACATCCTGTGGTGCGTCAATGGCAATACTGATGATATTGATGCCTTTTTCCCGGTAAGGGATCCCCATTCTCCCGATAATATATTTTCCCGCTTCATGAAGAAAACGGTTGATATCATCGATCACGTCATTGTTTTCCACAATGATCGAGATCAATGCCACTCTTGTCTCCATAAGATCTGACTCTCCTTTCCGATATTATCAGCAGATCCTCGGCAGAAGCTCTCCTCCCGGCTGCGGAAGAAGTGCCTGAGTTCCGATCTCCGTAGTCATGACAACCTTTCCTGGCTGGTCTTCCGTAACTTCACCGATAATGGCTGCGTCCCTGGAATAAGGACATTTACGCAGTGCTTCCACGATCCTTCCTGCCTCTTCCTTTGGTGCCATGATCACCATTCGTCCCTCACATGCCAGATAAAGAGGCTCCAGGCCAAGCATGCCGCAGACACCCTTTACCTCCGGAGCTACCGGAACAGCTGCTGCATCCAGGCGGATCCCTACGTTACTCTGTCCTGCGATCTCGTAAAGAACCGTTCCGACCCCACCTCTTGTGGCATCACGGATCACATGAATGTTATGGGTAGCATCCAGCACCTCTTTTACAGCTCCCCACAGCGGTGCGCAGTCACTTGTCACATCTGCGTCAATGCCGAAATCCTCTCTTGCCAGAAGAATGGTGCATCCATGTCTTCCCACATCACCGGTTATAATAATGGCATCTCCCGGTTTTGCCAGCTCACCGCCTACCTGAACGCCCTCCTGGATCTCACCCATTCCAGTTGTTGTGATAAACACACCGTCAACCTGACCTTTTCCTGCCACCTTAGTATCTCCGGAAACAATACGCACTCCGGCTTCTTTTGCTGTTTTTTCCATGGCTGCGGCGATCTCCTCCAGCTTCTCCATGGGAAAACCCTCCTCAATGACAAAAGCGCAGGTAAGATACATCGGTTTTGCTCCCATACAGGCAAGGTCATTAACGGTTCCGCAGATGGAAAGCTTGCCGATATTCCCCCCCGGAAAAAATGCCGGAGAAACAATAAATCCATCGGTGGATACTGCCATTTTTCCTGCAGGCGGAACCAGCACGGCCGCATCATCGGCTGTGAGATCCGGGTTTGCAAAATGCGCTTTGAATACTTCATCGATCAGTTCTGAGGTCTGACGGCCTCCGGCACCGTGTGCCATGGTCACTGTTTTATTTTCCATAATATTATCTTCTTTCTATGCTGGGTCAAAGGAATTTCATATCGGTTTCATCCTGTCAGATCTTCCGGATACGATCCTTCATTTGTACTATATGTAATGTATCATATTTCGCAGTCCATTAAAGCGGACATCAGTTTCCGTACATAAAATATGCGGAACATGCTCCTTCATTGGATACCATACAGGCACCTACCGGATGCTGCGGGGTACAGACCTTTCCGAATACCTTACAATCTGATGGCCTGCATTTTCCCTGAAGCACATCCCCACAGCGACAGGCCGGATTTGGCCTGCCCTGGATCGGCGGCACTGCATATTTTTTTCTGGCATCAAAGGCTTCCCACTCCTTCCGGAGCACCAGGCCGGACCCCGGGATCACACCCAGACCGCGCCATTCAGAATCGCAGGGCTCCATCAGTTCATCGATCAGCTTCTGTGCCTCCGGGCTTCCCTCACTTTTTACCACACGGGGATAGCAATTCACAAAGAACGGTTTTCCTTCCTGAAAACGTACCAGTGCAACAGCCAGTGCCGTAAGCAGCTCCTTCGCTGTAAAGCCTGCCACCACACCACTGATGCCTTCCTCTGCCAGATGCTCGCAGAGCGCAGTTCCTGTGATCGCATTGACATGTCCGGGATAAAGGAACACATCCGCACTGCCCTTTAATGCCTGATAAGCCTGGGGCATGGTCTTGTTTGCCACAAGGAGCGAATAATTGGAAAGTCCGTCCTCTCCGGCCTTTTTCACGGAAAGACAGCCGGCAGGCGTGGTGGTCTCAAAGCCAACGGAAAGAAATACCACCTGCTCTTTTGGATGCTCTTTCGCATATTTTTCTGCATCTGCCGGTGAATAGACGATCCGTATCCTGGCGCCTTCTGCCCTGGCATCTGCAAGGCTTTTCTTTGTTCCCGGTACGCGGACAAGATCACCGAATGTGCAGATCGTCACCTGTTTTTCCAGAGCAAGATAAACGGCCTCGTCAATAAATCCTACCGGTGTTACACAGACCGGACATCCCGGTCCTGAGATCAGCTCCACCTGCGGCGGCAGAAGCCTGCGGATCCCCAGACGGAAGATCTCGTGGGTGTGTGTTCCGCAGACCTCCATGATCCGCACCGGCGGTCCCTGATATCCTTCTATGATCTCTCTTGCTGTTTTTTTCCTCTCTTCCATCACAGCAGTTCCTCCATCAGCTGGTCTGTCTCTTCCTCGTCATCATCGGTGATCTTTGCAATGGCAACACCTGCATGCACCATCACATAATCCCCCGGCTCCAGGTCTCCCAGGAGCTGGGCGGAAACCTCTCTCTTTGCGCCGCCTGCATCCACCACTGCTGTTCCGTCACTGATCTTTACTACTTTTGCTGATAATCCTACACACATATCTGTGCCTCCCATCCTGCATTTCTGCTGTATGCTCCATGCGTTATCATAAAACATTTTTGATCCGTATCTGCATGATCTCGTCTATATTTATCTGTGCCGCTGCACATAAGCCATCCCATACACCGCCTGTCCCAGTGCGATCCCTCCGTCATTCGGCGGGATCAGGCTGTGCTTCAGAACTTTAAACCCCATTTCCGTAAGGCCGTCATCTACCAGCTCCAGAAGCAGCCGGTTCTGAAAGACACCGCCACTTAATGCCACTTTCCGGATTCCGGTCTGCCGCTCTGCTTCCTCACAGGCTACAAGGATCTCATCTGCCAGTGCCCGGTGAAATCCATAAGCCAGCTTCCCGGGATCCTCTCCTGCAAGCCTTGCCCGGACCAGATATGCAACGATCTCACCTGTATTTAAAATAAATTTTCGTTCATCTTCAGACGCTTCTGAGATGCCTGTGCCTTCCGGAATGTCTTCCTTTTCTGACATCCGTATCTTCAGATTTTCTTCCGGATTTTTCTTCTGCATCTCCCGCTGCTTTCTCCAGGCCTCCGCCGCAAATTCCAGTGCTGTGGACGCTTCTCCCTCAAAGGTGGACGCTCTCCGGATCCCCAGGATCGCACTGACTCCGTCAAAAAGTCTTCCTGCACTGGTGGAAGTCACGGCATTGATCTTCCGCTGTGCCATAGTCACCAGTACCTTTGCTTCCTGACCTGTGCAAAGTCCCAGTTTACGGACAGTATCCAGGGTTTTTTCCAGGTTTCCCATATTCTGCCAGATCAGGGAAACGGCGATCCGCCAGCCTTCTTTTGCGGAAATATCTCCGCCAACCTGGACAAAGGGTTCTATACTTCCAAGCCTTGTAAATCCCTGACAGTCTGCAACCAGGAGCTCTCCGCCCCAGATGGTTCCATCGGTTCCATAGCCTGTTCCGTCAAAGGAAACCCCTATCACCTTTTCTTCGCAGTCATTTTCTGCCATGCAGGATAAAATGTGTGCATAATGATGCTGCACCCTCAGAACCGGAAGCCCTAGCTCCTCTGCCACCACTGTGGAATTATATTTAGGGTGAAGATCACAGACCACTACCTCCGGCTTCACCTCCAGAAGTGTTTCCAACCGCCCGATCGTTTCCTTCAGGGCTTTTACCGTTCGAAGATCCTCCAGATCTCCCACATAAGGGGAAGGATAAAAACGGTTATCCACACCAATGCAGAAGGTGTTCTTAAGTTCTCCACCTGCTGCGATCACCTGGCCCTTCCAGGGTGTGGAGACCATAAACGGAAGAGGCGCATACCCGCGGGAACGGCGGATCATATAGGGTTCACCCTTATAGAAATCCATCACCGAATCGTCGGCCCGGATACGTATCTTCCTGTTGTGGGAAAGAATGCAGTCACAGAGATGGGAAAGCTCCTCTGCCGCCTCCTCATCATCTCTGCAGATCGGCGCCCCGGAAGTATTTCCGCTGGTCATTACCAGAAGCCCGGGCATCCGGATCCCATCATCGTAATGAAAAAGAAGCAGCTGAACCGGTGCATAGGGAAGCATGACACCCACCTTGGGATTCCCGGGTGCAATGCTCTCACAAAGCCCCGTTTCTCCCGGCAGCTTATCCAACAGCAGGATCGGCTTCTGATGACCGGTAAGGATCTTCTCCTGTTCCTCGCTGACCTTACAGATCTTCTTCACAGCTTCCATATCCTGTGCCATCACTGCAAAAGGCTTCACCGGACGCCGTTTCCGCTGCCGCAGCCGCTGTACTGCCTCCTCACTGGTAGCATCACAGCAAAGGTGAAAACCACCGATCCCTTTGATGGCCACGATCCCGCCGGAAGCAATGATCTTCCTTGTATAAGTGATAGCCTCCCGTCCCCGTTCCTCTCTTCCCGCCAGGTATACCTCCGGGCCGCAGTCATTGCAGCACACCGGCTGGGCATCATAACGTCTGGTATCCGGGTTATGGTACTCATCTGCACAGGAGGGACACATGGGAAATTCCTTCATACTGGTCCGTTCACGGTCATAAGGAAGTGAATCCAGGATCGTCAGTCTCGGACCGCAGCAGGTACAGTTGATAAAGGGATGCAGATACCGCCTGTTTTCCGGATCAAACATCTCCGCCTTACATTCATCGCAGAGCGCGATATCCGGGGAGACAAAGATCTCCCCCTTTGTCTTCTCACTTTCGATGATATCAAACTGTGTAAATTTCTCCGGCTCCTCCACCGGTTCTTCGAGAAGCTTCAGGATAGCTGCACGCTTCGGTGGCTTATTCCCGATATCTGCGATAAAGGCATCCACATCCTGCTGCTTACCCTGAGCAAAAATCTCCACATAGGGTCCTTTATTGGACACACTGCCACGGATTCCTCTTGCCATAGCATGACGACTCACCGTAGGGCGAAATCCCACTCCCTGTACGATCCCGTAAACACGGATCATTTTCGTAATTTCCCGCTCCATATGTTTCTCCATTCCCTGCAGCTGTTTCCACTGATCCGGCTGCAGCATGCATGTAACTTTATGTCCTGCCCTTATGGTCTACCTGCATTTTCCGGATACCGCAAAATGCACTGTATCCACAAACACTCCTGAAAAAGCCTTTGTCATCCGCTTCATACATGGATCTGCAAAGATCACGTCATATCCGCCCTTCTCTGCCAGTTCCATGTAATCTTCCTCATCCCTTAATGACACATCGCCCTCCTCCAGGAGATCTTTTTCCATGGAAAACCAGCTTGCCACGGTGAGCTCTCCGTCCGCACCACGTTTCCGTAGCTCCTCTCTTATGGAACCGGCCATCACCTGCTGCTGCACGATGAGAATCTTTTTTCCTGTATAATCCATATCAGGAACCAGCTCTTCCGCCAGAGGATATCCCACCTCATAAGGTGTTCCGAAGGTTTTCTCCAGATATCTGGCACATTCCAGTGCCGCAGGAGAAACCACGATATTTTTTTCCGCCGAGGAGGCTTTTTTTACCTCATCAAGCCCGTCTCCCATTCCGTAGCAGACTGCTCTCTGTCCTCTGGCACGGAATTTTTCACGGATCTTGTCTGCTGCTTTCAGGTCACTGACATCCTGAGGTGTCATTCCGAGAACTCCTGTCTTACCAGCCTCCACAGGCAGCTTTTCCCCGGCAAAGGCTTTAAAAAGCTCCAGATAAGCCTTCCGCTCTCCCGCATCATAAAGCTCCATTCCGTTGGTATTTACTGCAAGCACCGGAAAATCTGTTTTCTTCTCGCACATCCGCCGCAGTGCCTGATGATCCGTTCCGATCACAGCAGGTACCGGTGTTCCGATAATGGCTGCAAAGCCTGCCTCCACCTTTACTGCTGCATCCACAAGCTTGGCAACCAGGCGGTCATCCCGTCCCAGGATGGCATCCATATCCCGAAGTCCTGCGCTGAATACCGCACTTTTCTGTTCAAACCATCTTGGTTCATCAAAGCCGCAGACATTTCCCGCACATCCTCCTGCATCACAGATCACGATGATCCCGCCAAGCTCATACAGCACTGACACAGCTCCGGACTGATCCGGTGCAAAGGGTGTCAGATATTTCCGAAGTCCTCTCATACCTTTTCTCCCTTCTGCAAAACTTTCTCTGTCAGTGTTTCAAACAGCCTGCGTACCCCCGCATAGCCATAGGGCTGCCGGTCCTGATTCCACACGGCATTTGGCTGATCCCGGTGATAATATCCTGCATCCTTTCCTATAGTAAGGTTCACTCCGCTCCCGGACGGATCGTAATACAGCATGGTGGGTTCCATATTGGAAAAAACCTTTGTATCCGGACTCAATTCCGCAAGATGCCGTATGTATACAAAATTCTCGGCTGTGATAGTTCCGTAGATCTCCGGCACCCGGAAACCATACCGCACCAGGGCAAGGGCCAGCTCAAAGGAATCTCCGTTCATGCACTCCCCTACAGCAAAAGACACATCCGGACAGACCTCCCGGAATCGCTCCACTGCCTCTTCTGCTGCTTTTTTATACACTTCCTGATCAAAAGAGACTCCAAGAACCTGTCCCAAGGCACGATACTGATTTTCGATCTTATCTGTCTGGTAGAGCCTCCGAAGCTCAATAAAAGGAATCTTCAGCCGGTCATGAAAATCCTCCGCTGCAAACCTTGCTTCCGGATGAAGCACCAGATTAAAATTGGCCTGTGACATGGTCTGATATTCTTCATAATCCTTACATCTTGAGATTTCATGGATGGTCTTTACGCCTGCCTGCTGCAGCAGCTCATACATCTCGCAGTCATCAACCAGCGGCGAAAAAAATCCCAGAAGATTGACCACATTTCCCTTTTTCTTCTGTGGCTCAAGGAGGGAGTATAAGGACTGGCGCACATGGACCATAGGCGGCTTTCTGCCCTCACGTGTCAGTGCGTACATGTAACAGGGGCGCACCGGAATATCCACCTTTTCCTCTGCCTTCCGGCAGACACGTTCCATATCCGTTCCCAGAAGTGCATCCACACAGGTGATACAGATCATCACCACAGACGGCTTCTTCTCACAGCAGTCGCAGATCTCTTTTACCGCTTTCGGGATCTTTTTCAGGTGACGGCCTGTAACAATATCCGTCTCGTCCATCATCAGATAAAAAAATCGATCATTGTACTCCGGCATGGAGCTGATAAGAGAAGTATTTCTTCCGCAGCATCCCGGTGCCACGATCAGCATAATGGAATCCGGCACTGCAAGCCCGGCCCGCTTTACGCCAAAGCCCTCCGCTCCCGGAGAGTTAAATGCCAGAGTTGCCGGAGAGCTGTAGATCAGATGCTTCCCGGAGATCATCTGCGGAGGGATCGCTTCCAGCCCGCCCCGGGCCAGTTCTTCTGCAGTTGCAAAATATGCTTCCTTTTTCATATATCCTCCTTCTCCGCTTCTTCACTTTCCAATAGCTTCCTCGCCAGTGCAAAAAATTTCTCACTGATCTCAGAATTCTCGTCTCCCTCGATTACCGTTTTGCCCTGATCCTCCCATCGGATGATCTCGTCACTTCTCGGGATCTCACCCACGATCGGGATATTATTTTTTTCTGCAAAAGCATTTACTTTTTCCGTTTCATTCTCCACATTCCTGTGATTCAGCACGATCCCGAAGATTCTCGCATAGCTTCGATCCTCAAAATTCCGCACAGCACTGGAAATATTATTGGCTGCATAGAGTGCCATTTTCTCTCCGGATGTGACAATGAGTACTTTTTCCGCATAGCCCTCCCGGATCGGTGCCGCAAAACCGCCGCATACTACATCTCCAAGAACATCGTAAAGCACTACATCCGGCTTCCAGGTCTCAAAAAGCTTCAGATCCTCCAGAAGCTGAAAGGTTGCGATGATACCTCTGCCTGCACAGCCAAGTCCCGGCGTGGGGCCGCCGGTCTCAATGCAGAGGACTCCACCAAAACCCTCCTTTGAAATATCCTCCAGCTTTTCCGGCTCCTCATCCTCTTCCCGCATATAATTCATTACCGGCCGCAGAGGTTCTCCACCAAGAAGATTGATGGTGGAATCCGCCTTGGGATCACAACCGATCTGGATCACTCTCTTCCCCATGGCTGCAAAAGTCGCCGCCAGGTTGGACGTCACTGTAGACTTTCCGATACCGCCCTTTCCGTATACTGCTACCTTCAGCATAAAATCCTCCCTAATTCATTCTGTCCGCTCCCGCAGGTATTTTTCATAAAAAAAGCTCTTTCACGCACAAGGTGAAAGAGTCCCGTATTCCGCTCACAAAACAAAGTCAAGCGGATATTCGCGATCCGCATTTGCTGCTTGTTCATAACCGAATAACTGCTTCGCAGCTGATTCGGTTAAGCTGTGCCGGATGAACAACGATTCCTGCTCGGATATTCCTTGCCGTCAAAGTCTGTTTCCTGCTGTATTTTGTTTTAATGCCTCATCCGGATAGAAAGAAAATATTTCGCTCCGTCTGAATTTTTCTGTTTTTATTATACAATGGTGTACATTAGTGAGTCAATTGCAACTCTGACTTTTTATACAAAAAAAGACCCCAAGGCGAAATATTTTTAAGCATTTCGCCGAGAAGTCTCTTCTCTGATCTGCCGGCTCAGAAGCCGCGGCAAAGTTATTCTTATGATAAAGCTTTACTGGATAGAAACTACGTGATATCCTCTGTCTTCCACTACCTTCTTAAGCTCTTCGTCGGAAATCTCTCTGTCGTAGGAAACCACTGCCTCACCTTTTTTCAGGCTTACTTTTGCTGCCGCACCGTCAATGCGGTTGATCGCTCTTGTGACGCTGGCCACACAGTTCTCACAGTGCATGCCTGTGATCTTCATGGTTTTCTCACCCAGCTTGGTTCCATCCAGCTTCTTCTTCGGGATCTCCGGCTTGCTGCCGCCTCCGCAGCAGGCGCCTTCGCCCTTCAGATGTTTATATGCGCCTTTTCCGGCAAACAGCATAATGATGATAACAACGATGACAACAATTGCATTTGCCATGATTTCTTTCCCTCCTGGTTACTTATGCATTCCACTGCAGCCGGAGCAGCCGGAACAATGACCGGAGCAGCTACCACCACAGCCACCTGTACGTGTGTTACCGGCACAGCCGACACAGCTGAGCCCCTGTTTCTTTCTTGAATAGAGATAACTGACCACAAATACGCCATATGCGATCACCAGTGCCAGTACAATAATATCCGCTATCATACTCATATCTGTCACCCTTTCTTTCGCTGTACAGCCTGTGAACTGCTGCCAGCCTCTGATGAATACTTTTGTAAAAAAACTTCCATATTTCTTCAGGCTTATTATAGCACAGAAGACCAGGTATTTACATCCCCGGTCTCCTGCATTTCTTATCATTTCAGCTGTTCTTACAGCATCATTTCAAAGCTATCATATGTACCGGATCGTTACTGTATGACCGGTTTTCAATTACTCTGCTGCCTGTACAGATCTCTTTGTAACATCGTTCTGGTTCTTGTACGGATCTGGTCTGAACAGAAGGAAGAGCAGGATCGCTGCAAGGATCAGCGCTACGATCGTTCCAATTCCGAAGGAACCGGCACCTGTGACAACAAGACCGATCTGGTATACACAAAGTGTTACAACATAAGCAAAAATGTTCTGGAAGAGAATTGCAAACCAGAACCATTTTCTGGACTGCATCTCATGTGCCATTGTAGAAATAGCTGCAAGGCACGGAGAGTCAAGCAGGTTGAACAGCAGGAAAGAAAATGCTGCTACTGCTGTCGGGAACCATGCTTTGATCGCTGCACCAACGATCATGGTATCCTCTGCATCATCACCAGCTACATTTGCAAGAACACCCATTGTACTTACGATGGACTCTTTTGCGGAGAATCCGGAGATGGAGGCTGCAACCGGCTGCCATTTGCCGAATCCAAGAGGAGCAAAGATCGGAGCAAGGATACCGCCAAGGATAGCCATGATACTGTCGTTGCTGTCCTCAACAAATCCGATTCCGCTTCCTGTATTTCCGATGCTGGAAAGGATCCACATGATAACGGTTGCAAGGAAAAGAATGGTACCGGCTTTGATGATGAAGCCTTTCAGTCTCTCCCAAACGTGAAGCAGAACTGTCTTTGCAGACGGAATGTGATACTGTGGAAGCTCCATTACGAACGGGGCAGGTTTACCGGAGAACGGTTTTGTTTTCTTCAGGATGATCGCAGATACAAGAACTGCTACAACACCGATAAAGTACATCAGTGGTGTGATGAAACCAGCAGCTACGTAGTCACCGGTTACATAAGCTGTCATGATACCACCCATAAGAGCGATAACAGGAAGCTTGGCACCACATGGAATAAATGTTGCTGTCATGATCGTCAGACGACGGTCATTATCTGCCTCAATCGTTTTGGAAGCCATGATTCCAGGGATTCCACAGCCGGAGGAGATAAGAAGCGGGATAAAGCTCTTTCCGGAAAGTCCGAAATGACGGAATACACGGTCCATGACGAACGCGATACGAACCATGTAACCGCAATCCTCAAGGATGGAAAGGAACAGGAACAGGATCGCCATCTGCGGAACGAATCCAAGCACTGCACCAAGACCACCGATGATACCATCTGATACAAGGCTTACCAGCCAGTCAGCAACACCGGCATTGCCGAGTCCATCCGATACAACACTCTGGATGGTTCCCACAAAGCTGTCGTTTGTCCAGTCTGTTACCATGGTACCAACTGTTGTTACCGATACATAATAAACGATAAACATGGTAAGGATAAAGATCGGAAGACCGAGAATACGGTTTGTTACGATACGGTCGATCTTATCGGAAACTGTCATCTTATTTCCGCTTCTCTTAACGTTTGCAGAAACAACCTTCTGGATGTACTGATATCTTCCATCCGTTACGATACTCTCTGTATCATCATCCTCTGCCTTCTCAAGGCCAGAAGCAATCTCCTCGATCCTGGACTGTGCAGAAGCCGGAAGGTTCAGACCTTCTTTTACCTTGCTGTCTCTCTCAAGAAGCTTTACTGCATACCATCTCTTGTTCTCCTCAGCGATGTTTGCAGGAACAAATCCCTCGATCTCATTTACAGCTTTTTCTACTGCTTTCGGAAATTCCATCTGCTTAGATGGTACTCTGTGCTGGTTCGCACATTTGATTGCCTCATCAACAACCTCTTTAAGGCCTGTTCCTTTAAGAGCAGAGGTCTCAACGATCGGGCATCCAAGCGCGGAGCTTAAGCCTTTTACATTGATATGGATGTTGTTCTTTTTCAGAAGATCCACCATATTAAGAGCGATAACAACCGGGATACCGATCTCAAGAAGCTGGGTTGCAAGATACAGGTTTCTCTCGATGTTTGTTGCATCCACAAGATCGATGATCACATCCGGTTTCTCTTTCAGAAGGTAATCACGGCTGACAACCTCCTCAAGTGTATACGGGGAAAGTGAATAGATACCCGGAAGGTCTGTTACCGTTACATCCTTCTGGTTTTTCAGCTTACCCTCTTTTTTCTCTACAGTAACACCTGGCCAGTTACCAACGTACTGGTTTGCGCCTGTAAGAGCATTGAACATTGTAGTCTTACCACAGTTCGGGTTTCCGGCAAGAGCTATTGTTACAGACATTTTGCATCCTCCTTTTTTCAGGTCAGAGCCTGACGCTCTGTCATTTTTCGAAGCGTATTTACTTTACTTCCACACATGCTGCGTCATGCTTACGCAGGGAAAGCTCATAACCTCTGATGGTGATCTCAACCGGATCTCCAAGAGGAGCTACCTTTCGGATATAAACCTCGCTGCCTTTTGTGATTCCCATATCCATGATACGACGCTTGTAAGCCGGGTCGCCGGTGATCTTGGAAACAACTACTGTAGAACCTACTGCTGCATCACGTAAAGTCATTTCTCTTTTCCTCCCTGTTCATATTCCAATTCCTAATCTATCCTCAACTGCGCCTTCCGCAGTTTGGGGCAAATCCACTACCGGTCACTGCCGCACAGTCCGGTCACACCATAATGTGTCTGGCCATTTCTTTATTGACTGCTACTCTGGAATCCTTGACATTTACGATCAGATTGCCGTCAAACTGGGAAATAACTGTCACTTCCGCATTTTCAACAAAACCAAGGCCTGCAAGAAATCTTCTTGTATCCTCCGCTCCGGAAATACGCTTGATCGTACCAGTATCGCCTGACTGTAAAAATAAAATCGGCTGCATGGAATCCCTCCGTTTCTTTCTATTAATTAACTTGGTCTAATTAGTCAACCCTAACTCATAGGTTAGTTTATACTAAGTTTTTTCGAATGTCAATCCCCTAAATGAAAAAAGTTAATCAAGATTAAGTTTTTATAAACAAAATATAAAAAAAGTTCCTGCATTCTGAGGTATTTCTGTCTGGCAGAAGGTTACCTCAGAATGCAGGAACTCTGTTCTGATTCTTTTTCTGTTTGCAGCCTGTTAAGCTAAAAACCCCTTCCGGAACTTTTTCTTTCTTCCGTGCTGCTCATATTTTTATCTCTTAGTGGATCTGATCATTCAAAAGCTTCAGGATCAGATTCTCCGTTTCATTGATTCCGTAGCTTGCACTGTTGATACAAAGATCGTAGTTATCCGGCTTGCCCCACTGAGCTCCGCCGTAAAAATTGTAATACCGTCTGTGCTGGCTGTCCATCTTCTTCAGGAAACGGACTGCCTGCTTCATATTCATCTTCCGTACATCCATAACATGCTGCACACGGATAGCAAAAGGGGCTGTGATAAACAGACTGATATGCGGAATGTGATTGTTCTTGAGGATCGCATCCGCACACCTTCCCATAATGATGCAGTCCTCTTTTGAGGCCAGATCGCAGATCAGGTCACTCATGTTAAAGAATACCGCATCCTGTTTCGGAAGACCATGGTAACGGTTGAATTCCCGGAACCAGCCCTTGGGATCAAATTTATGCTTCTTCTCATATTTATTGAAATCCGCAAAATATTCCGCATCGTTGACCGCGCCCTTTTCCGCCTCAAGACGCCTTAATACCTGATCAAAGATCTCCACATCATAATAGTTGATCCGAAGCTTGTCTGCCAGTCCGAAACCGATATCATTACCGGCACTTCCCTGTGTACGGCTGATGCAGATGACCAGATGGTCATTCTCAGAGATTTTTTCCCTGTGCTTGATCATATGATTCAGCGCCACACGTTCCTTATCCATGATATCCGTAGCAACAAAAGTCTCCGGCAGCGTCAGGATCTCCTGAAAGATCTCATCATATTTCTTCATGAGACGGCTTTTTTCTTCTTTATCCTTGATGGTCCTGGCCATGTTGCTGATCAGTGCCATCTCGCTTCGAAGAAGATGTCCGTCCGGTTTGGTATACATCAGAGCACTTAAGTTCCGGATAGTGCCTTCTCTGTCACCGGTGAAGGTACGTCCAAGGGAAGATCCTACGCTTTCATAAACCTCGCCATCCAGTTCATAAAGCCTGGTGGCAAGCTCTCTGCATTTCTCTCGAATGTTATTATCCTGCATATTGATCCTCCTCCCTTATAAAAAGAATACCAGCATATCGATGATGAACACCGGTACCAGGAAACAAATGGACCATGCCATATATCCGAAGAAGGACGGCATGTTGATACCATTTTCGTCAGAAAGTGTCTTGACCATAAAGTTCGGAGCATTGCCGATATATGTATTGGCGCCCATAAATACAGCACCGCAGGAAATCGCAGAAAGCAGCTTTACAGGAACCGTTCCCAGCGTTGTTGCGATTCCGTTTGTAAATCCAAGAGTTCCTGCTGTTGTCAGAAATACCAGATAGGTCGGCGTATTATCCAGGAAGCTGGACAAAGCTCCGGTCGCCCAGAACATCTGGTACGGCTCGGTGATACCAAGATTCGGTCCTACTGCTTTCAGAAGCATCAGGGCCGGCTGCATGGTGATAAAAATACCGATGAAAAGTACTGCAACCTCCTTGATCGCACCCCAGGTAAAATGGTTCCGCACACGGATCCTCTTATCCGTTGTCTTAAAGGACAAAAATGCAGCTGCCAGGATCAGGACGATCTCAATGATCGACGGGAAACTTAAAGTAACCTCACCGAAAATATGAATCCCCTTTACATTTCCGGCTGCATCCTGGAATACAGGCATACCTGGAAGCATTCCGCTTAAGATAACACCCACAACGATCATCACAAGGAAGATGATATTATGAAGACCCTCGATCTTAAACTCGGTACCCGGTTTGCTGATATCCGGTTTACGTCCCTCTGCGATATCCTTCTTGTAAGAGCGCATATCCAGATGATAGAACACAAACAGAAGAATCACCATATTAAGGATCAGTACCGGAAAAAGATGAAGACTCCAGAAGAACGGAACTCCTCGCATGAAGCCCATCAGAAGCGGCGGATCACCGATCGGTGTCAGGCAGCCCCCCATGTTGGATACCATAAAGATGAAAAAGATCATAATATGACCTTTTCTTTTTCTCCAGGAATTCATTTTGATCACCGGACGGACCATCAGCATGCTGGCTCCGGTAGTTCCGATGCAGCTGGAAAGCAGGGTTCCCAGTGCAAGAAGTCCTACATTTACTCTTGGTGAGCCCGCAAAATCACCCTCAACTGTAATGTTACCGGATACACAGAACAGTCCGAATAACAGGATGATAAATGTAAGATAGTCATTGATCACGCACTCCAGTACTGTTTCCGCAGTTTTTCCGGCACCGTAAACAACTGCAAACGGAATGATCATAAGAACGATCCAGAATGCAACTACAACGGGCTGATGTGACTCCCACCACTCACCCTTTATCAGCGGCATCACTGCAACACACAGAAGAAGACCCGCAAAAGGGATACAAAGCCACACCGGCACACCAGATCCTGTCCCACCGTTTCCGGCTGCCCATACACCCACAGGACATGCCAGAAATACTGTCAGAAAAGTACACATGACGGTTAATAATTTTTTCAAAATTCTCACCCCTCACATAAATTTTTTTACCAGTGAAATTATAACATATGGCGTTCTAAAATCAACTGTGTAGATGTGCAATTTATACTCGAACCCTCTCTCTTTTTTGTGCATTTTGTCGGTGTATCATAGCAGTTTTTGTTTGTTTTCAAACACACGACCAGATTTTCGAATACTGTTTTCTATATCTGTTATATAATTTATATACATTGTCTCTCTGACAAAAAAGCAGCCGTATTCTCCATCGGCACACTACCCTTTCCGGAAAATACTGCTGCTTTTGTATCTGTTATTTTTTTATTATTCCATACACTCGTCAAGGATCTCTGCCATCTTGTCGATATCCTCTTTTGTGATCACAAGAGGTGGAACAAGGCGGAGAACATCACTTCCTGCTGAGATCACCAGAAGACCCTTTGCAAGAGCTTTTTTCACCACGTCTCCTACCGGACGCCCCTTGATCACGATACCCTGCATGAAGCCTTTGCCTCTTCTTGTTTCTGCACAGTCATGCTTTGCAACCAGTTCGTCCAGCTTCTCCTCAAAATACGGAGTAAGTCCCTGCACATGGGAAAGGATCTGATCTTTTTCAAAAATGTCAAATACCTTGCTGACTGCTGCACATACGAAGGGATTTCCACCGTAAGTGGTTCCGTGGTCGCCTGGCTTCAGGGAAGCTGCAGCTGCTTTTTTATTCAGCACAAAAGCACCTACCGGAACTCCACAGCCAAGTGCTTTGGCACAGGTCATGATATCCGGCTGTACTCCATATGCCTGCCATGCAAAATAATGTCCGGTACGTCCCATACCGCACTGGATCTCGTCCAGGATCAGGATGATATCCTTCTCATCACAAAGCTTACGTAAGCCTTCCAGGAACTCTTTTGTAGCCGGATAAATACCTCCTTCTCCCTGTACGGTCTCGGTGATGATGGCACAGGTCTTATCTGTGATCTGAGCCTTTACACTCTCAAGATCATTGAAATCTGCAAATTTCACCCCACCCATCAGAGGCTCAAAGGGTTCTCTGTAATGTGCATTGCCTGTCACGGAAAGAGCGCCGATGCTGCGGCCGTGGAAGGAATGGTTCATGGCAATGATCTCATGGTCTGCATGGCCATCTCTTTCGTAGGCATATTTCTTGGCAGCCTTCAGAGCACCCTCAATGGCCTCTGTACCACTGTTTGTGAAGAAGGCCTTTTCCATATGGCTTGCCTGTACAAGTTTGGCACCCGCCTCAATGATCGGCTCATTGTAGTACAGGTTGGAAATATGCATCAGCTTGTCGATCTGGGATTTCAGTGCTTCGTCATAGCCCGGATAATGATAGCCCAGGGCATTTACTGCGATACCTGCCGCAAAATCCAGATATTCCTTTCCTTCGGAATCATAGAGGTAACAGCCATCGCCTTTTTCAAAAACTACTGGAAAACGGTTATATGTATGAAGAATACTGGCTTCAGATTCTTCCATCTGTTCATTCATGCTCATTGTAATATTTCTCCCCATCATCTTTTAGAATTGCAGTACCAATACCTTTGTTTGTAAAGATCTCAAGCAGTAAGCTGTGCGGGATCCTTCCATCCAGGATATGGACTCTGTTTACACCATGCTCGATAGCGTCGATACAGTTTTTCAGCTTCGGGATCATACCGCCGCCCACAGTACCATCTGAGATCAGATTCTCAGCCTCATCTACACGAAGCTCGGAGATCAGAGTGGAGGGATCATCTGCATCCCTGTAAACGCCCTCAATATCGGACAGGAAGGCAAGCTTCTCTGCCTCAACTGCCTCTGCAATGGCGCAGGCTGCATCGTCCGCATTGATATTGTAGGAATCAAAATTTTCATCAAAGCCGATCGGGAATACGATCGGAAGGAAATCTCTTTCCAGAAGGTCATGAAGAATCTTCGGATTAACCTTTGTAACCTCACCTACGTAGCCGATGTCTTCGCCTTTGGAAAGCTTCTTTTTGCACTGGAGAAGGCCGCCATCCTTACCGCTGACACCTACAGCCTGTACGCCGAGAGATTCTACCAGAGTAACAAGCTCCTTGTTTACTTTTGCAAGAACCATCTCTGCAATCTCCATGGTATCTTTGTCCGTTACACGGAGACCGTTTACAAAATGCGGCTCCATGCCGACTTTACCGACCCAGCGGCTGATTTCCTTGCCGCCGCCGTGAACAATGATCGGTTTGAAACCGACTAATTTCAGAAGGACTGCGTCCTTGATGACGTTACGCTTTAATTCTTCATCAAGCATGGCGCTTCCGCCGTATTTGATGACTACGATCTTGCGGTTGAACCGCTGGATGTATGGCAGGGCTTCTATGAGAACCTCTGCTTTGTCAAGATATTTCTGATTTACCATGTGGGTGTCTCCTTTTTTTGAAAAATGATATGGATTGAAAAAGGTTTTGTTGTTGTATGTTGGAGGGATTTCTTTTTTATTATAATTTTGTCTCAGCTGACAGCTGTGGATTTGCGAGGAGGGGAGGCACTCGGAGTTCCGAAGGCCGTTTCCCCTCCTCGCGCTCCTCCCCTCCGGCCACGGGAGGACGGGCTGTCGCAGACAGCCGCTTCCGACGCGCTTTCGCCGAAGGCGAACAGCTCGTCAGTCTGCCTTCGGCGACTGACGTTTAACCCGACATAACTTCCGGGCTCCCGCTCTGAGGTTCCTCACGTTCGTCACTCAGTTTTCATCGACTGAAGTTCTACACGCCTCAACTTCCAGGCTCCCGCACTACGGGTTCTCACGTTCGTCACTCAGTTTTCGTCGACTGAAGTTCTACATGCCACAGCCAAGCGTGCCCAACGGAGGGGGTTCTTAGGGGGAGCGTGCGGGCTTCGCAACTTTGAGCTCGCTCCCCCTAAGGGTTTTCTCAGCTTACAAACTGAAACAAAACTACAACTAAAATCCACCATAAAAAACATTCTACAAAGCTCTTACATCAAGAACGATAATCCGCATTGATCTTTATGTAATCATAGGTGAGGTCGCATCCCCACGCAGTTGCGGATGCATCTCCCATCTTCATATCCGCGATGGCTGTCACTGCCTCTTCTGAGAGGATCTTAGTTGCTTCCTCTTCGCTGTAGCCTGTAGAAACTCCATTTTCAATGATCTTGATCTTTCCTGCTTTGCTCTCAAAGTAGAGATCTACCTTTTCCGGATCGAACTGGACGCCGGAGTAGCCGAGGGCGCAGAGGATTCTTCCCCAGTTTGCATCGTGGCCGTAAATGGCTGCCTTTGTTAAGGAAGAGGTTACTACGGATTTACTTAAGGTTACGGCTTCTGCCTTGGTGGCTGCGCCGATGACCTTGACCTCGAAGAGTGCAGTTGCGCCTTCTCCGTCACCTGCGATCTTTTTGGCAAGGGTTGTGTTTACGTAGTTAAGAGCTTTTTTGAACTCTTCATAATCTGCGTTTTTCTCTGTGATCTTCGGATTGCCGGCCTGTCCGTTTGCAAGGAGAAGGACAGTATCGTTTGTGGAGGTATCGCCGTCAACGGATACCATGTTGTAGGTGTCCTTGATATCCTCGCTGAGTGCTTCCTGAAGAAGTTCCTTTGAGATATCCACATCACTGGTGATAAATCCAAGCATCGTGCACATGTTGGGGTGGATCATTCCGGAGCCCTTGCACATACCGCCTACCGTTACGGTTTTTCCACCGATCTCGATCTCTACCGCTGCCTCTTTCTTCTCGGTATCTGTTGTCATGATGGCTTTTGCTGCCTCAAGGCCTGCCTCGCGGCTTCCCGCAAGCTTCGGTGCCATGGCTTTTACTCCGTTTGCGATACGGTCGATGGGAAGCTGCATTCCGATGACACCTGTGGATGCTACCAGTACGCTGTCTTCCGGGATCCCAAGGCTTTCGGATGCTGCCTTGGCGGTTTCCCTGCAATAGCCGAATCCTTCCTCACCGGTACATGCGTTGGCGATTCCGCTGTTGCAGATCACAGCTCTTGCACCCGGGTGGTTGTATACAATGTCCTGATCCCATCTTACAGGAGCTGCTTTTACCACATTGGTCGTGAAGGTTCCTGCAGCCACACAGGGAACCTCACTGAATACCATGGCCATATCGGTACGGCCTTTATATTTGATCTCTGCTGCAGTTGACGCTGCCTTAAAACCTTTTGCGGCTGTAACGCCGCCGTCGATGATCTTCATATTATATATCTCCTCTCAATGGTGATGCCAAATCGAATATCGCAGTTCATTCGTTTAAAGTCCTTCTGCATCCCCCATATTTTATTTGTGATCTGCCTGTTTTACGGGCACATCGGAATCTGTTTCAGTCCTTCGTTCTCGTCAAATCCAAACATCAGGTTCATGTTCTGAACAGCCTGTCCTGCTGCACCCTTTACCAGGTTGTCGATAGCGCCCATCATGATGACTCTCTTTGTTCTCGGATCGATCTTGAAGTTCACGTCCACAAAATTGCTGCCTTCTACATTTCTTGTCTGCGGGCATACATCCTTGTTCAGGACACGTACAAAGAACTCGTCTTTATAATATTTGTCATAGGCTGCTTTTACTTCCTCATAGGTAACATCCTTGGTCAGGGAGGCATATGCTGTTACCAGGATTCCACGGTTCATCGGAACAAGATGCGGGGTAAAATTGATCATCACTTCCTGTCCGCATGCATATCCAAGCTGATCCTCGATCTCCGGTGTATGTCTGTGTGTGGCAACACCGTAAGCTTTGATGCTCTCGTTTACCTCACAGTAGAGATTCGGAACCTTGGCTCCTCTTCCTGCTCCGGAGGTTCCGGACTTGGCATCAATGATAATGGTATTCGGATCAATGAGGCCTTCCTTTAACAGCGGATAAATAGACAGTGTGGAGCATGTCGGATAGCATCCCGGGTTGGCGATCAGCCTTGCATTCTTAATATCCTCACGGTTGATCTCGCAGAGGCCATAAACAGCTTCCTCGATAAACTGCGGAGCCTTATGCTCGATTCCGTACCACTTCTCATATTTTTTCACATCTTTAATACGGAAATCTGCGCTTAAGTCGATCACCTTACATTTGGAAAGGATTTCTTCATTAATAAGGGATGCACAAAGGCCCTGTGGTGTTGCGGTAAAGATTACATCCACCTCATCTGCAAGTGCAGCCATGTTGTCATCCATACATTTGGCATCCACCAGCCTGAAAAAATTCTGATAAATATCTGCATACTGCTGATCTATGTAGCTTCGGGAGCCGAACCATTTGATCTCAACGTCCTTGTGTCCAAGAAGAAGTCTTACGATCTCATTTCCTGCGTATCCTGTCGCACCGATAATTCCTGCTTTAATCATCTTTCACATTCCTCCTCTGCCGTTTTTTCTACGGCTTAATACACCCTGCAGAAGCGCTTGCTATTCTTATTTATGCCTCTTTTTTATGTCTTCTGATATCTGAATCTTCTGCACAGGTCAGACGGACATCTTAAACCTGTCTGTACTGCCAGCTCATATGTCCATCTTATCAATGGATAGATTATACATCTTCCCTGTATATTATGCAATAGTCATTTTCTTTGATTTTTCACGATCTTTTCTGTTTTTCCTGTATTTTCTCATAATACCACCTACTTTTAGATGTATTTTTATGCAAATTTTTTTTCATATTTTTCAAATTATCTCTTGCATATTTATAAAATCTGGTGTATATTAAGCCATGTCGACAGGACAGCCGAAAATTTTGTTTTGTTGTACATGAATATTTATTCACTCTGGTAAAGTTATAAAACAGCATAATTTTTTTCCAGATAACGTAAAAAAATTCACCGTCCCGGAAATGTCCGGAGCGATACAAAATCAAAAAAATCCCAGGAGGACATATATTATGAAAGAAAAAGTTGTTTTAGCGTATTCCGGTGGTCTTGATACCACAGCCCTTATCCCGTGGCTGAAAGAAACCTTTGATTATGATGTTGTCTGCTGCTGTGTAAACTGCGGACAGGGAAACGAGCTGGACGGTCTTGAAGAGAGAGCAAAAATGTCCGGTGCTTCCAAATTATATATCGAGGATATCGTCGATGAGTTCTGCGATGATTTCATCATGCCGTGTGTAGAGGCTGGTGCTGTATACGAGCATTCCTATCTTCTCGGAACTTCCATGGCTCGTCCGGTCATTGCCAAGAAGCTGGTTGAGATTGCACGTAAAGAGGGTGCCGTTGCTATCTGCCATGGTGCTACCGGTAAAGGAAATGACCAGATCCGTTTCGAGCTTGGCATCAAGGCTCTCGCTCCGGACATCAAGATCATTGCTCCATGGCGTATGACAGATCTGTGGACCATGCAGTCCCGTGAAGATGAAATCGAGTTCTGTAAGGCTCATGGCATCACTCTTCCATTTGATGCAAGTCACAGCTACAGCCGTGACAGAAACCTCTGGCACATCAGCCATGAGGGACTTGAGCTTGAGGATCCATCCCAGGCTCCGAACTATGATGACATGCTTGTATTAAGTGTAACACCTGAGAAGGCTCCGGATAAAGAAACTGAGATCACCATGACATTCGAGCAGGGTGTTCCGAAAACACTCAACGGAAAAGCAATGAAGGTTTCCGAGATCATCACAGAGCTGAACAAGCTTGGCGGTGAGAACGGCATCGGTATCGTTGATATTGTTGAGAACCGTGTTGTTGGTATGAAATCCCGTGGCGTTTATGAAACTCCTGGCGGAACGATCCTGATGGCAGCACATGACCAGCTTGAGGAGCTGATCCTTGACCGTGAGACAATGGAAGCCAAGAAAAAGCTTGGCAGCCAGTTTGCACAGGTTGTTTACGAAGGAAAATGGTACACACCTCTCCGTGAGGCTATTCAGGCATTTGTTGAGTCCACTCAGAAATATGTTACCGGTGAGGTTAAATTCAAGCTTTACAAAGGAAACATCATCAAGAATGGTACAACCTCTCCGTACAGCCTTTACAATGAGTCTCTTGCTTCCTTCACAACCGGTGATATGTATGATCATCATGATGCAGACGGATTCATCACTCTGTTCGGTCTGCCGCTGAAGGTTCGTGCCATGAAGCTTGCAGAAGTTAAGAATAACCAGAATCAGAACTAATTTTGTTGGACATTGTTCCGACAGATCATAAGAATGCCCCGGGAAGCTATATAAGTTCCCCGGGGTCTTTTGTTATATACTGCTTTGATCACATAATACCTAATAAACGAAAGGATTTTTTATCATGAACTCACAGAAAATGCCTCTGAAAAATTCTCTCTGCCTGCTTCTGGCCGCAACGATCTGGGGAATCGCCTTTGTTGCCCAGAGTGTGGGCATGGAATATGTCGGCCCCTTCACCTTCAACGGCGTCCGTTCCCTGATCGGCGCCGCTGTCCTGGTTCCGGTGCTCTTTATCCTGAACCGTTCCGGAAATAAATCCTCTGCTGCCACAGACTCCGCAATACCGGAATCCTCATCAACACCTTCAGAAAAAGCTGTATCCCCCACGCCATATAACAGCCGTGACCTGTGGCTGGGCGGCATTGCCTGCGGATTTGCTCTTTTTGCTGCCAGCAACTTCCAGCAGTTTGGCATCCAGTACACAACAGTAGGAAAAGCCGGCTTCATCACCGCCTGTTACATTGTCATCGTCCCGATCATTGGAATTTTCCTGAAAAAGAAATGCAGTCCCTTTATATGGGCAGCCGTTGTCATGGCACTGGTCGGACTTTATCTTCTCTGCATCACAGACGGATTTTCCATTGGCCTCGGAGATATTCTGGTGCTGGTATGTGCTTTTCTCTTTTCCCTGCACATTCTGGTGATTGACTATTTTTCCCCGAAGGCAGACGGTGTAAAGCTTTCCTGTATCCAGTTTCTGGTCTGCGGGATCCTGTCCATGATCCCGGCACTTATTCTGGAACATCCGCAGATTTCTTCCATTCTCACTGCCTGGCTGCCGATTCTGTATGCTGGTGTGATGTCCTGCGGTATTGCCTACACCCTGCAGGTCGTAGGCCAGAAAAATGTGAATCCCACCGTTGCTTCTCTGATCCTTTCTCTTGAATCCTGCATCTCCGTGCTTGCAGGCTGGGTGCTCCTAAATCAGAAGCTTTCCATAAAAGAGCTCCTTGGATGTGTCATCATGTTTGCAGCCATCATCCTGGCACAGCTGCCAGAAAAAGAAAATAAATAAAAAACAGGCAGCCGGTTTGGTATTTTACCTTCCGGCTGCCTGTCTGCATGTTTCTTATTCTGCTGCTTCTTCTTTCTTAATGAAATTATTATAATGTGCCTTGATCTTCTCAAAGCTCTCCTGACTGATGTCGTGCTCCATCTTGCAGGCATCCTCCATTGCGATCTCTGCCGGAACCCCAAGTCCCTCCAGCATCCTGGCAAGAACAATGTGACGCTCATAAATCTGATTGGCGATCTCCGCCCCCTTCTCCAGAAGTGTCACGGTACCGTAACGGTCCATGGCAATATAACCATCCTCACGAAGAAGCTTCATTGCGTGACTGACGCTTGGCTTGGAAACACCAAGTCTGGTCGCAATATCAATAGAACGAACTCCTCCGCCTTTTTTGGATAAAACCAGAATTGACTCAAGATAATCCTCCGCTGACTGTCTGATCTCCATATAAAATCCTCCCTGCAAAAATTTAACTCTATATAGACCCTCTAAAGGGATCTGAATCCCATTCCTTCCCTGTTCTACAGGCGAATATTAACTTTTAATATACCGCTTAAAGGATGTTGTGTCAAGCATTTCGCACATGTTTATCTTGACATTAAAAATAATTTCCCCGATAATAGTAGCTGAACAATATATCTGTTCTATAGCAGCCCGGAATCCTTTCCAGTAGTGCTGTCTTTTGAACAGTAAAGAAAGGAGATTTTTTATGCTCAAAACCCTTCTGGCCCAGGTCAGGGAGTTTAAAAAGGCATCGTTTCTCACGCCTTTTTTCATGATCCTGGAAGTTCTCTTTGAGACTCTGATCCCCCTGGCCATGGCTTCCATCATTGATAAGGGTGTGGAAGCCGGAAATATCGGCCATATCTATCGGATGGGTGCAGTTATGGTAGCTCTTGCCCTGTGCGGACTCTGGTCCGGCGTCATGGGAGGAAAATACGGAGCACTGGCCTCCACAGGCTTTGCCAGAAACCTCCGAAAAGCCATGTACACCAACATCCAGACCTTTTCTTTTTCCAACATCGACAAATACAGCACTGCCGGCCTGATCACCCGTCTTACCACCGATGTGACCAACCTGCAGAACGCCTATCAGATGATCCTTCGTATGTGTACCCGTGCACCGGCCAGTCTGATCTGTGCCATGGTCATGGCATTTCTTATCAACGCAAAGCTTGCAAGCATCTACCTTGTCGCTGTTATCTTCCTGGGAGGCTGTCTGATCTTTATCATGCAGAAGGCCACTGTATACTTCCAGGCCGTATTCCGTAAATACGACGACCTGAACGCAAGTGTCCAGGAAAACATCGGCGCTGTACGCGTTGTCAAGGCCTATGTCCGCGAAGACTACGAGATCAGCAAATTCCAGAAAGCCTGCAACAAAGTATACGAAATGTTCTTAAGTGCTGAGAAGATCGTTGTCATGAACATGCCCCTGATGCAGTTTACCGTTTATGCCTGTATCCTGGGGATCAGCTGGCTCGGCGCCAAAATGATCGTAGGCAGCTCCCTTACTACCGGTGAGCTTATGAGCCTTCTCACCTACTGCATGAACATTCTCATGAGCCTTATGATGCTTTCCATGGTTTTTGTTATGGTGACAATGAGTATTGCCAGCGCAGAGCGTGTTACGGAAGTCATCAATGATACTGCTGACATCACAGATCCGGAGGATCCGGTAACAGATGTCCCGGACGGAAGTATCGTCTTCGATCATGTGAATTTCAGCTATAAGAAAGACAGTCAGGAACCCGTTCTGAAGGATATCAATCTCTCGATCCGTTCCGGCGAGACCATAGGGATCATCGGCGGTACCGGAAGTGCAAAATCCAGCCTTGTCAACCTGATCAGCCGTCTTTATGACGTAACGGATGGTTCTGTTTCCGTAGGAGGCATTGATGTCCGTAAATACCATCTGGAATCTCTAAGAAATCAGGTTTCCGTTGTTCTTCAGAAGAATGTACTCTTCTCAGGAACCATTCTGGAAAATCTCCGCTGGGGTGACAAAAATGCCACAGAGGAGGAATGCCGCCGCGCATGCCAGCTTGCCTGTGCCGATGATTTCATCGAAAAAATGCCGGACAAATACAATACCTTCATTGAACAGGGCGGCTCCAATGTTTCCGGAGGCCAGAAGCAGCGTCTCTGTATTGCCCGTGCTCTTCTGAAGAAGCCGAAGATACTGATCCTGGATGACTCCACCAGTGCGGTAGATACTGCCACAGATGCAAGGATCCGCCGTGCCTTTGCCGAGGAGATCCCGGATACCACCAAGCTGATCATCGCACAGCGTGTTTCCAGCATCCAGAACGCGGACCGGATCATCGTTATGGACAACGGTGAGATCAACGGTTTTGGTACCCACGAGGAGCTTCTTAAGACCAACGCCATTTATCAGGAAGTATTTCATTCACAGACCGGCGGCGCCGGTGATTTTGACGAGGGAGGTGAACCGGCTTGAAAAAACAGAACATGAAAGGCCCGGGCGGTCCTGGCCCAAGGGGTATGGGAACACCGGAGCAGCCGGGAAAGCTTCTGGGACGCCTTGCCCGTTATATCTTTAAAAACTACAGTATCCATATCGTGATCGTGGTGATCTGCATTTTTGTCAGTGTTCTTGCCAATGTACAGGGAACCATGTTCATGAAAACCCTGATCGACCAGTATATCACACCGCTTCTCTCAGCAGATACACCGGATTTCGGGCCTCTGGCTGTAGCCATCGCACGTGTGGCATGCTTTTACGCCATTGGTGTTATTGCCACCTATACTTATAACCGTATCATGATCAATGTTTCCCAGGGAACCTTACGTAACCTCCGAAACGATATGTTTGCAACGATGGAAACGCTTCCCATCAAATATTTTGATACTCACGCACACGGCGATATCATGTCCATCTACACCAACGACATTGATACCCTGCGCCAGATGATCAGCCAGAGCTTTCCGCAGCTGCTTTCCAGTGTGATCACCATCGTCAGTGTTCTTGTAAGTATGCTGATCCTGAATGTTCCGCTTACTGTAGTTACCCTGCTTATGGTTGCCATTATGATGACTGCCAGCCGGAAGCTTGCAGGCTTAAGCGGAAAATATTTCCTGGAGCAGCAGACCAACCTTGGTATTGTCAATGGTTATATCGAAGAGATGATGGAGGGTCAGAAGGTTGTCAAGGTCTTCTGCCATGAGGACGAAAGCATCCGGAAATTCGATGAACTGAACGATCAGCTTTTCACCAGCGCAGACAATGCAAACCGTTTTGCCAACATCCTGATGCCTGTGGTCGCACAGCTTGGAAATGTCAGCTATGTGATCTGCGCCATGGTGGGCGGTATCCTTGCTATCAACGGCATCGGCAGCTTCACACTTGGCGAGCTTGCCAGCTTCCTGACCTTCAATAAGAGCTTCAACATGCCTATCAACCAGGTCAGCCAGCAGTTCAACAGTATTGTTATGGCTCTTGCAGGTGCAAAACGTATCTTTGATCTTCTGGATGAAAAACCGGAAGTGGATGAAGGCTACGTTACTCTCGTCAATGCAAAAGAGGAAAACGGTGTTCTTACCGAATCCGACAAACGTACCGGCCGCTGGGCATGGAAGCATTTCCACAAAGCTGAGGGTACCACTGATTATATCGAGCTGAAGGGTGATATGGTCCTGGAGGATGTAGACTTTGGTTATAATTCCAACAAGATCGTTCTCCATGACATCAACATGTATGCACAGCCAGGCCAGAAGATCGCTTTTGTAGGCTCTACCGGCGCCGGAAAAACCACCATCACCAATCTTCTGAACCGTTTTTACGACATTCAGAAGGGTAAGATCCGTTATGACGGCATCAACATCACCAAGATCAAAAAAGACGATCTCAGACGCTCCATGGGCATCGTTCTTCAGGATACCAACCTGTTCACAGCAACCGTTATGGAAAATATCCGCTACGGAAAGCTGGATGCCACAGATGAGGAGGTTATCGCAGCAGCAAAGCTTGCCAACGCCGACGGTTTCATCCGCAGGCTTCCGCAGGGTTATAATACCCTTCTCCGCGGAAACGGTGCAAACTTAAGTCAGGGCCAGCGACAGCTTCTCTCCATTGCCCGTGCAGCCGTTGCAGACCCGCCCGTCCTGATCCTGGACGAGGCCACCAGCTCCATTGATACCCGTACCGAAAAGCTTGTACAGGATGGTATGGATAAGCTGATGGAAGGCAGGACGACCTTTGTGATCGCCCACAGACTTTCCACAGTACGCAACAGTGACTGCATCATGGTCCTGGAGCAGGGACACATCATCGAGCGTGGTTCCCACGAGGAGCTGCTTGCACAGAAGGGCCGGTATTATCAGCTGTATAACGGCTGATCCAGGCTCACAGTTATTTTCGATCTAAAATATTCAATACCAAAAACATGCAGGGTGTATCTTTTCTGATAGTCCTGCATGTTTTTTTATGCTATAATCTTTGATTGAAATCTATTTTTCCGGAAAGGAGTCTCCGTATTTTTATATATGAAACAAACTGAAGAATATTACTACGGCAAAATGTCGAAAGATAAACAAAACGTGTACCGTGCAATGCTTCACGGGCTTATGGAGCTTTCCGACGAGTTCCTGATCCCGCAGGTACCAACCACCGATGGAAACTGGCTCTATGATGTATTTTTCCAGCTTCGTCTGGATCACCCGGAGATTTTCTGGGCTGTGGGGTTTAAATACCGTTATTACAAGGACTCGCCAAATCTGATACTGATTCCTGAATATATCTTCGACAAAAATAAAATCCGGGAGCATCAGAAAGCCCTGGGAGCCCGCGTAGACAAGCTTGTGCGCACCGCCATGAAGTTTTCCGAGTGGGATAAGGAAAAATATGTCCATGACTTCATCTGCGAAAATATCCGCTACGACAAACTGAAAAAGCCATATTCCCACGAGATCATCGGGCCTCTGGGCCATGGTGTCGGTGTCTGCGAGGGAATCGCCAAATCCGTAAAGGTCCTCTGTGATGCCCTTGGTGTATGGTGTATTATCGCCATCTGCGGGAACAATCCGGAAAAAGGGATCAAATACCGTCATACCTGGAACATCGTCCGGATCAACGGACAGTACTATCATCTGGATGCCACCTTCGATAATACTCTGGGCAAAAACGAAGACGGCTTAACCAGTATCCGTTACGATTATTTTAATCTGGATGACAAAAACATCTTCCGTGACCATGAACCACTGATCGCTCCGGCACCTCCCTGCCCGGATGGAAACCACTTTTATTACCGTGAGAAAAAGCTATCCTTCACCAAATTGGAAGACGTATACAAACGTGCCCTCCAGGCCGCAAAAAAAGGCCGCGAATTCACCTTCCACTGGCGAGGCGGATATCTCACCCGTGAAGTCCTCGCATACCTTGTAGATCAGATCCAGGCCGCAGGAAAGACACGGGACAAAAAAGCCATCATCACACTCAACTGGCCTCAGGCTGTACTTCGATTTCATTTTGTGGAACAGCAGGCGGAAGGGAAGGTGTTTATTGAGGAAGTGAATGAAGGGGAGAAACTGTAACGTCATTTAAGAAATTCGATAGAGTCAAAATGCCACATATCATTATGCATATGTGGCATTTTTCTGTGAATATAATTCTAAAAATTAAAAGACTTTCCATAAATCAGATTTATAGAAAGCCTCTTAAGCACTGCGGATAACAGGACTTGAACCTGCACGGTTGCCCACTGGTACCTAAAACCAGCGCGTCTGCCAATTCCGCCATATCCGCATATTCAATTATATTTTCATCCTGTCTGATGATAAAAAAATAACGGAAAGCAAATGCTTTCCGCTAATGAGGCATCGGGGATTCGAACCCCGGACAACTTGATTAAAAGTCAAGTGCTCTACCGACTGAGCTAATACCCCATAAAAAAGGACTGGGCTAGCTGGATTCGAACCAGCGAATGCAGCAGTCAAAGTGCTGTGCCTTACCGCTTGGCGATAGCCCAATGGGCGAAGGGTGGATACAGGGATTCGAACCCTGGGCCTCCAGAGCCACAATCTGGCGCGCTAACCAACTGCGCTATACCCACCACAACGTGCCTGAAGGGATTCGAACCCCCGACCCACGGCTTAGAAGGCCGTTGCTCTATCCAGCTGAGCTACAGACACATGCTCTCTTCTCAGAGAAGCGGGTGATGGGAATCGAACCCACGTATCCAGCTTGGAAGGCTGGTGTTCTACCATTGAACTACACCCGCATGCTTGCGGTAATAAGTTTACAGCAGTCGGGGTGACAGGATTCGAACCTGCGGCCTCCTGGTCCCAAACCAGGCGCTCTAGCCAAGCTGAGCCACACCCCGATGTACCATTTACTTATGGTTTTTATTAAGTTGTTGTCGTCTTCGTTTGTGTTTCGTTTCCTGCCTGACGACAAGTGATATTATATTATAGCAATCTACAAATGTCAACACCTTTTTTGAATTTTTTTAAAAAAACTTTTTTTCACGTTTTTTCCGCCTATTTAAAGGTTTTCTTGTCATTTGCGACTGGCTTATGGTATCATGAAACCATAATTAAAGTCAAGAAAAAAAGCAAATAATAAGGAGATGTTTTTACATGGATATAAAATTATTTCAGCAGAAGCTTAATGACATCTGTGCCATCGCTGAGGAAAACAATAAGCAGCTCTCCCAGCAGCAGATCCGTGATCATTTCGATGAATCGGATCTGAGCACTTCACAGCTTGTAAAGATCCTGCAGTATCTCAAATTAAAGGGGATCACCATCGAAGGCGCCGATGAAGCTGCCGGCGCTGCCAGAGCAGATGCTGTTTCATCCGAATCCAGCGACAAGGACGAGCTTCCGGGTACCCGTGCTGCTCTTACTGCCGAAGAACAGGCTTATCTCAGTGACTATATGGAAAGCTTTTCCCCGGAAGGACTTGATCCGGATGATCTTGCGTCCCTCTTTCATGCCTTTGCAAAGGGTGACACTGCTGCCGAAGGTGCACTGACACAGTTCTACATGGCTCAGGCAGCCCAGATGGCCGCTGAACTGAACTGTGAGGAAATCCACCTGGCCGATCTCATTCAGGAGGCAAATCTGGCCCTTCTGGCGTCTCTCAAAGAAACTGCCCCACAGGAGAAAAACGACACCTGGATGCGTGGTCGTATCCGCAGTGGGATCCTTCATGCCATTGAGGAACAGACACAACAGAAATTCCGTGACGACTATCTGGTATCCAAGGTAGAAAACCTGGAGGCTGCGGTTAAAGAACTCACAGACGATGATGACGCCACCAAATTCACCATTGATGAGCTTGCCGTGATCCTGGATATGAATGTGGATGAGATCCGGGATGTACTTCGCCTTACTGGAGATGATAAATAAAGCTTTCTTCATATTCTTCACAAAAACGGGTCTGACATAGCTTGTCAGACCCGTAATCTTAATATTCTTTATGCTTTTTCTTCCCGTTTCAGCTCCGCCGGTTCTGCCAGATGGATCTTTCCTTCCCGAAATATGTGGATAAATACCTCCGCCATATCCGGATCGAACTGTTTTCCTTCCTCTTCTCTTATGATCCGAAGAGCTTTTTCCACTGGCATCAGTTCCTTATAACAACGTTTGGATGTCATGGCATCAAAGGAATCTGCGATGCAAAGGATCCTTGCAGATGCCGGGATATCTTCTCCCGCGATCCTCCTTGGATAGCCGTTTCCGTCATAACGTTCGTGATGACCGATAACCGCAGGGATAACATAATCCAGCGACGGAAGGTGACGGATGATCCCGATGGACGCCTCCACATGACCTTTCATGATCTCATACTCTTCATCCGTAAGCTTGCCTTCCTTGTTCAGGATATGCTCCGGGATCCCGATCTTTCCAACATCATGAAGAAGCGCCGCCTGACGGATGATCTCCACCATTTCCGTTGTATAGTTCAGCGCCTTCGCAAGACTTGTTGCGTAATAAGCCACATTGTTGGAATGTCCGAAGGTATAATGATCTTTGGTATCAATGGCTGCAGTCAGCGCATAGATCGTGGATTCATAGGACTGATAAATATGTTCATGATCGGATTTCTTACCCGCATTTTCTTCATCCAGGCTTTCCTTCAGCATGGTGTCAAAAATCTCGATGCCGTTTTTACCGCTGCGCTTTACATGATATACTGCCAGGTCCGCATTATCCAAGAGCTCCTTTGCTGAGCGTGCCGCATAAGGCGCCGCACTGATCCCCACGCTTACCGTAAGGATCTTCAGCTTGTAGTCTGCAGAATCGTTGCGCATATGCAGGATCTGCTTCTGTATGGATTCTGCCAGATTTCTGGCGGAAAAAATATCGTAATTTGGCATCAGGACCGCAAATTCCTTGGCACTGTGACGTGCCACATATCCCTGTTCTCCCACACTTGCCTGGATGATATCTGCCACCTTTCGAAGTGCAACATCTCCCTGCTGATTTCCGTACAGCTGATTGTACAGCTTGAAATCATCAATATTGAACAGGATCAGTGCAAGCGAACCCTCTTTATTTTTTTCGTATTCCTCATCCAGGATCTCATAAAAATATTTCCGGTTCAGAAGGCCCGTCAGTTCATCGGTCCTTGCCTCAGTCCATGCCGCCTCATAAAGTCTGGCATTTTTGATGGCAATGGAAGCTACCGAACTGACCGAAGACAGCATGGCCAGATCATTATGGTTCAGATTTCTGTGTCCGTCACCGGAAATCGCAATAATCCCGGCCAGATCATCATTCTGGCGAAGACCTGCACAGTATTCGATACCCAGCTCTGAAAACATATGTTTTTCCGACTCCCACATGGATTTGTAGGCTGTGGAAGAACGAAAATCCCGGATCACCACACAGTCCTCATTTCTGGTAAGCCAGGTGACCACCGGATTATCCGCTTTCAGTGAAAAGGTCAGATCGTTCAACGGACGGTTGCTGTAAACAGCCTGATATTCCCCTGATTTTTTGTCTCTCAGACAAATATAGATCCGTCCTGCATTGGTAGTTTCCTTCAACACATTTACCGTATTGCGCAGGATCTCTCCTACCCGGAGTGTCCTGGATACTGACTGGCTAAAATCTTTCAGCTCCTGAGACTGCTGGATCTCTTTTTTGATAAAAACATTGTTCATCAGACATTTCCACAGCACTGTGACCAGCCATGCAGATATAAGAAAAACGAAAGAAAAGATCAGCACATGATACTCACTGGCTGCAGGGAGCAGCATTCGGATATAACTCATCAGGTACGGTGAAAGATTGATAAACAGTACTACCGTCAGGACCACGCCCACACCAAAGCAAACCCCATCTGACGCAAGACGGCGCATCTGGAACAGCCGTCTTCTGGTCAGTGCATAAAGCATCAGGACAGCATTGATCAGACCGCTGACAATATCGATGGGGAATCCGGAAAATACCGGCACTGCCAGCGCAAGGTTTCCCACAAAAATGATCAGTATCCCCACAAGGATCGGTTCGATCTGTTTGCGGTATCCGGGATGTCTCCGGCATCCGCGGTACATGGTGATAAAGATCTGAATAATGGTGATTCCTGCCACCACAAAGAACAGAAGGAACCAGGGTGTGATCTTATAAACAAAATGCGCACCACCGTTTTTACGGATCAGATCCGGCCAGCGCAGGATGATCCCGCCCGGGATGTTGATTGCAAAAAGCAGCAGCATCAAAAGCAATGGGATCTTGCTTTTTCTGCCCATACGCACTCCCATGAATTCACTGATGAACACATAGTAAAAATATGGCAGAAACAGGATTCCGGCCAGAGACACATAATACCACAGGATGTAAGAGGGTCCTGCCTCCATACGCATCAGAAAAGAGCCCAACGTCCAGCAGAGCATTCCTCCCAGCACACACATGAAACTGTTGATGATCCGGCTGCGCTTACCAGCCAGAAGAGTCAGTATCATAAATGTATAGAAAAAAACTGAAATGATTGAAAATGATATATAGCTTTCCATAGTTACTTCCTCATATTCCCGAATCCGATTTCATCCTGCAGTCTCAAAAGTTCCGCCACCTCATAATAAGGAGTGCTCATATGCCGTGGTTTCCGTCCTTTTCTGGACTCATACAGATGAAAGGTACCACAGCGCAGGATGGTCACCACAAGGGGATCCATTCCCAGGATTTTCTTCAGATCCCGGTAATCCTGATCGATATATTTGAAATACGTGGTCAGAAGTTCTTTCAGAATATCCGTGCTCATAGCCTGATACATCAGCGCTTCTTTTTTTACTTCTATATAAAGATGCAGATATGGGCGTTTTTTCTCATTATATTCTTTCACTGCGATCCAATCCGTAACCGGCTGCCCGGACAGCTGGATCACACTTTTGATACCATTTTCCGAAATCCTGGTAAAGCCTGCGATATCAATGATCCACGGAACACGGTCTATGTACTCAAATCTTGGGATCTGTGTCCGATCCTCCTGGTTGGTAAGACCCACGCATCGATACATATCTCCCACACGGTACCTGGCAAAGGCTCCGCCCTTCAACACAGTGATCACAAGCTCATATTTCTCCCCGGGAACAACCTCATCCATAAGATAGGTCGGAGGAGTGAACGTGGGATCCTCATAATTATGGAGCATATCCTTTTCGGTGATAAATTCATAAAAGCAGGTATCCGGGAAAAAGTACATTCCGTTCCTGGTCCAGGTCTCGGTTCCTATAATGGAAGGTTCCGTTCCTGCAAAAAGCTCCATGGGCCGAACTCCCCACATTTCCTCCAGATCATCCTTATAGCACTGGTTGTCGGTTCCTGCCACCATAAATCCCTTCAGGTGAAAAAGGTCTTTCGGAAGAAGCTCCCGTTTCTCCTTCTTACAGATCTTTTTGGCATTCAGGATCCTTTTCAGCATCTTTGGTTTATACTGCAGAAGTTCCGAAAAGGAGGTTTTGCTTTTTCCTGATGATACGCTTCCGGTGAGGCTCTGGCTTACTGCATAGGCCACACTTCCAAGTCCGAAGAAAAATTCCACGTCCTGTTTCATGGCCATCTTGAAGCCCTCTTTGTTCCGCTCACCAAAGCTCATATTTACCGCATCTTCCACTTCCGGAAGAAAACGGATGTCGATATCTTCTTTCAGCGCCAGTGGAAAAAGGCCGGTAGCAAAAGGCAACGGTGCCAGTCCGTAAAGGATCTTGTCCGTTTCCTCCACATCAAATTTGCCCTTTTCACGGCTTGTAGCTAATATGAGGCAGGCAACTACATTGTTCCTGTAGGTATCCAGCATACTTCTTGTGTATGGTGCTACCTTTATCGGATGGCGTCCGCCTTCCCAGGTCGTCTGTATCCAGATGATCGGATTCCCCGGAAGAGTTTCACTTCTCTTCTGGAGGAGCATATCCGCATAATCCTCATAAGTGGTAAGAGGTACCAGCCGACGGAACTCGTCGATCCCGGACGGTCTCCTGCCCTTCAGAATGCTTTTGCCCAGTTCACAGTCTGACCAGAGCTGGATCTGCTCTTCCATCAGACGATTCTGGATCTTCATGTAATCCTGCATTGTCAGATCAAGAAATCCGCAATATTCTTTCCAGATAGCATCATACTGCTGTTTTCGAAGCTTTTCGCCAAGACTCACCGCCTTTTCCCCCCTTTTCGCCATGTTTTTATGCAGGCAGCTGTACTGTTTCGGTCTGGGATCAGAAAGGGAGTTGTCTGCTGATACGCTCCGTAATTACTGAATGTTTCCGGAAACACGATCCTGTCCTGGTAAAAAATGTACAATATATTCCACACAATAAGGACCCCAAAAGCCCCCATTGCCTTCCCGGATCCCAGAAATCCGGCCAGGCAAAAATAAAATCCGGCGAACCACAGAACGCCAGGATGTCGGCAGAGTGCATAAACACCCTCTGTATAGGCCAGCCTTTCATGATTTTCTTTGACATATGTCTCATCAAAGGGCAGCGCAAAAAACAATGTATAGATCAACAGTCCCAGAAACAGGATCGCTGCTGTCAGAAAAACAGCAGAAATAAAAAAAGAACTTCCCCGCCGCGGCCAGCAGCTCCGGATCACCAGACCTGTTGACACTGCGATCAGGAAACATCCTATGCTAAAAAACGGATGAAGAAAGCTTTTTTTCAATCGGATACTGTTATGATCATACAGGAAGCAGCATAAAAAGCCGATACTCCCTATAATAACCGCAGTCATGCGTATTTTCCCCCTTCATTTATGTAAAGCGGACCTTCTCATTCCGCTCTGCTGCATTCTCAGGAACGAGACCCATTCATGGTCAGTACCCTAAAGAATGCTCTATATTACTAAAAAAAACTACTTGTTCATTATATAGCACATAGCTGACTTTCGCAATCGTTTTTGACTAATATATGCTGAATATTGGCACAAATTTTATCAATTATGACAGTTTATTTGTTTTTTCTGCCGGAATCAGAGGTAACGGATCTCTACGTGCATTTCGCCCTTTCCATCTGTCTCCATTACTGCATAGCTTGGACGGCGTCCCCGTTGTCTGGGATAAGCCAGACTTCCGGGATTTACCAGAAGCACACCTGCTTCCTTTTCAACAACCGGTACGTGGATATGTCCGAAAAAAGCCGCATTGCATCCCCTTGAGCGGGCAGCTTCTGCCAGCTGATCAAAGGCCATGGATACACCGTAGTAATGACCGTGAGTTACCAGAATCTTATTTCCCTCGACCTCGATCACATCTTCTCTCGGAAGATCCGAGAAAAAATCATTATTTCCGGACACAATACTGCAGGGACATTCTGCAAGGGCTTCGATATAAAATTCTCTGCCTTCCACATCTCCGCAATGTACCAGCATGTCAAAAGGAGCCTCCCGATTTATCGCGATCTCCAGGTTTTCATCTCTTCCGTGAGTATCGCTTACGATCAGCACCTTCATACAAGCTCTTCCTTTATAAGGCAAAGAGCTTTTCCACGATGGCTGATCCTGTTCTTTTCTTCCATGGAAAGCTCTGCGGAAGTACAACCATATTCCGGAAGATAAAAGATCGGGTCATAGCCAAAGCCATTCTCCCCTTTTTCCTCGTAGCCGATGCGGCCTTCCATGGCAGCACGGACTGTCTTTCTTCTGCCATCCGGGAAAGCTGCCGCAATAGCACATACAAAACGTGCAGTACGTTTCTCATCAGGTACACCTTCCAGACGCTGGATCAGGTTTGCGTTTTTAATATGATAAGAAGTATCCTCACCCATATAGCGTGCGGAATAGATTCCCGGCTCTTTGTTCAGATAGTCGATCTCCAGACCGGAATCATCTGCCAGAACGATCTCGCCGGTCATTTTACTGATTGCTTCTGCCTTGATCATGGCATTTTCTTCAAAGCTTTTTCCATTTTCATCAATATCCGCATGGATCCCGGCATCCTTCAGGGAAAGGATCTCCAGAGAAGGATCCGCAAGTATCTTTCGGATCTCCTTCATTTTATCCTCATTTCCGGTAGCAAAAATGATCTTTTTCATTCTTTAATACTTCCTTTCTTCGGCGGACGTGGTCCAAGAAACTGGTAATAGTAGGTTTTCATCATTCCGTTATAGATCTTACGGTTTTTATCTGCCTTTCGGCCGATGTCATTCTCTGCCTTGTCATAGGCAGTGATCAGATACATGGACCAGCGATCCAGCCCCTTATAGCTTTCACCGATCTCACGGTACAGTGCAGGGAGATTGGATTTTTCTTCGATCCGCTCACCATATGGCGGATTTGTCACGATAAAACCAAAGGGTTTGGAATGGCGGAGTTCACTGACCGGGCGCTGCTGGAAATGGATCAGTCTGTCCACTCCTGCCATTTTTGCGTTGGCGCGTGCTGCCTTGATGGCAGCTGCATCGATATCAAAGCCCTGGATATCGGTTTCAATATCAAGATTTACACGTTCTCTGGCTTCTTCTCTTGCATCCTCCCAGCATTCCTTCGGGATCAGATGCTCCCAGCTCTCGGCCAGAAAATGACGGTTCAGTCCCGGCGCCATATCCGCTGCCATCATTGCCGCCTCAATAGGAAAGGTGCCGCTTCCGCAGAACGGATCGACAAGAATACGGTCCTTTTTCCAGGGAGTGAGCATCAAAAGAGCACTGGCAAGCGTCTCGGTGATAGGTGCCTTGACAGTCATCTGGCGATACCCTCTCTTATGGAGGGATACTCCTGAAGTGTCGATTCCGATCAGAGCTACGTCTTTCATAAAGGCCACACGGATAGGAAATTCCGGACCGTCTTCCGGAAACCAGGAAATCCCGTAGATGCCTTTGAGACGCTCTACAATGGCTTTTTTCATAATGGACTGGATATCAGATGGACTGAAAAGCTTACTTTTGATGGAGTTTGCCTTGGCTACCCAGAATTTACCGTTTTTCGGTATGTAATTCTCCCATGGGAGAGCCTTGGTCTTTTCAAAAAGCTCATCAAAAGTCTCGGCCTTTACTTCGCCTATTTTCAGAAGCACACGTTCTGTGGTACGAAGGAACAGATTGGCGTCTGCCACACCCTGGGCATCAGCCTCAAAGGTTACTCTTCCGTCTTCCACCCTGGTCACTTCATAGCCAAGATCCAGTATTTCACGCTTCAGCACCGCCTCTGTTCCAAAATGACAGGGCGCCGTTAATTCCCACAGATTCATAAAGTGATCTCCCGTACTGTATTTCCTTCAAAATCTTTAATGGTAAAAATTCCGTTCTCAAGAATTGCATAGGTCGGCGGGTTACCTTCCTTTGGAATGGATACGGAACCTGGGTTCAGAAGGATATAATTCCCCATATTTTCTGCCTTCAGCACATGTGTATGGCCGTGGATCAGAATGTCTCCGTCCATCATCGGCGGAAGATTATCCTTATTATAGATATGACCGTGTGTGGCGTACATCGTTTTTCCTTCGATGGCAAGGATACAGTAATCTGCCATAACCGGGAAGTCCAGGACCATCTGATCCACCTCTGCCTCACAGTTTCCGCGTACTGCATAGATCTGGTTTTTTCTCTCATTTAAAAGGCGGATGACTTCCTTTGGTGCGTATTCCTTCGGAAGGTCATTTCTTGGTCCGTGATAAAGCAGATCTCCCAGAAGCACCAGTCTCTCCGCCTTCTCCTTGTCATATGCTTCCAGCATTTTCCGGCAGTAATATGCCGAACCATGTACATCGGACGCAAACATATATTTCATAATCTTTTCTCCTTGTAATTTGTGTTGGTTTTTATCTCTGTTCTTTACATTATCATGATTTCCTTTAAAATACAAGATTTGTTACAGATATGCATTCGCAATCTGATTTGATATTGTCCGCTTTTTTTATCCGCGCACAAGATTTCTCCCTCTGTAGGCTGCAAATCCACCAATCACGGACCTGGTACGACAGCCCTGTCTTGCCAGGCTCCGGGCAGCCTGCATGCTGGCGCCGCCGCGGTCGCAGTAAAATATCAGCAGCTTATCTTTGGGAAAACGATATTTCTGATCCTGTTTTTTCTCAAGATATTCCTCCAGCTCTCTGTATGGAATATTTACCGCGTTCCGGACATGTCCCTTTCTGTAGGCGGCAGGATCCCGGAGATCTATGATAACAGCGTCGCTGCGCTCCACATAATAATCCAGCATTTTTGCAGAGATAGTTTCGATCTGAAACATGGAAAAAATCTCCTCTTTTTGGTATATTATATGGAAGCTTCCGGGTGAATGTTCCCTTATATGTATTTAAGCGGGAAAAGCCATCTCTGACTTTTCCCGCTTTTCTTATCCTTTAATATCTGTCAAAGCCTCTGTCCTTCTCAGAATCATATTCATCGGAAATTTTGTTTCCGTAGCTGCTTTTGGAACTGTTTCTGGAAGAATTTCCCGAACTGTTCTTAGAGCTGTTTTTTCCGCAGTTTCTGGAAGCACTTTCCCCGTGATTTTTTCCTGCATAATTAGACTCATTTCTGTCTGTTTCGTAATTTTTCGCCATTTGAATTACCTCCTGATGAAGTTGATTTTACGGCTTTCCCAAGCTTTCTGCCGCTTTTTATTACAGGAAATAGTATCCCAAAAAGTTTGGAGATTATTCGCCAAAATCATATTGCTTTTTTTTCCAGTTTATATTATAATCATTCTTGTAAAAAGAATTTACCCTTCAAAAATTTTTTTTACATAACCCCTTATTTAATTATTTATACTCCCCTCGAAACACCCGGTAGCTCCCCTACCGGGTGTTTCTCTATACAAAAAACAAGCCGCCGGATGACGATCACAGTCGCTCCGGCAGCTTGTTTTTTATCCGTTGATCGGATTTACATGCACCATACAGTGCTTTACATCTTTGAATTTATTCTCGATCGTATGATGTACATTTTCCGCAATATCATGTGCATCAAAAAGGGAAATATTTCCATCTGCTGCGATCTCGATATCCACATACATCTTGGATCCGAAAAGACGGGTTTTAAGAAGGTCTACTCTTCTGACGCCCGGTACCTTGAGTATCTCTCTCTTCATGGATTCCTCAGTTTTTGCATCACAGGAATGATCTACCATCTTGTCAATGGCATCCCTGAAAATGTCGATCGATGCCTTGGCGATCATAACGCAGATCACGATACTGGCGATCGGATCCAGGATCGGGTATCCCAGTCTTGCTCCTAAAATACCGACAAAAGCTCCGATAGAGGAAAGTGCATCTGAACGATGGTGCCATGCATCTGCCATCAGGGCTCCTGAATTGATCTTCTTTGCAGCACCTCTTGTATACCAGAACATCCACTCTTTTACCACAATGGATACCACTGCTGCAATCAGTGCAAGTGTTCCCGGAATGGCAATGGTTCCACCGGATGTGCTTTTTACGATATCACGAGCACCGGTAATTCCAATCCCGAGGCCAGTGACAAGCAGCATTCCTGCAAGGACAATGGAAGAAACACACTCCATTCTTTCATGTCCGTACTGGTGCTCTTTGTCTGATTTCTTTGTAGAAAGACGAACACCGATGATTACGATGAAGGTGCTTCCCACATCTGATGCAGAATGAATGGCATCCGAGATCATCGCTCCTGAATGTGCCACAATACCTGCGATCAGTTTAAATACAGATAATAAAAGGTTTACCAGAATACTGATCCCGGATACCTTCATTGCTGTCTGCTGTTCCCATGAAGCTGTTTTTTCTGTATCATGTATAATTGTTTTGTTTTCTGTGTGTTCCATAAACAGAATCTCCTTTTAAATATATGATCAGGTTCTTCTTATGGCACAACATTTTCCGTGAAAAAACCGGCGGTTCCTTCACTACTCGCTGCAGTGCGATTTTCCGCCGGTGTTCTTTCTTTTCTGTATAGGGATATCCCAGCTTCTACCTTCTGTTCCATCCATATTTTGCAGTAAAAAAGACATACCTGCGAAACATACACTGTCCCGCAGATATGTCTGAAAGCAAAGTCACATTCTGCTTCACCTCATATTCCGTGAATGCAGGTTCTTTGCAATTACGTTTAAATCCATATCCGCTGCCGCTTCCTGCGGCCCGGCCCCATGCCTTCGATAAATATTTTCGATTCCGAAAAGCATCGCCTGCTCAGTTTGTACTGTTGATCTCGCATCCTGTTCGAATGTAATGCAGTGCAAAGAGAATTTTTGCAGTCTTACGGGTCTCCCGCTTAACTTCTCAGAAAGGATACACCATGTGCCCTCTGTTAGTCAAGCCAAAGTTTTTTATTTTACAGGTAGATATCTTCAACTTTCTGTTTATTCCATGTCTGGAAACATGCTTCGCACTGCACAGTTCTATATCAAATAATAAATCCTCAGTTGTTTGTCAAAAAACCGGGAGCGGATAAATCCGCTCCCGGTTAAGTCTACGATCTGTATTCAGTTGGAATGACTGATTATGCCTGCGGGCCGGCTGCAACGAGTGCTTTACCAGCTGCATTTCCTTCATATTTAGCAAAGTTCTTAACGAATCTTGCAGCAAGATCTTTAGCCTTTGTCTCCCACTCTGCAGCATCTGCATATGTGTCACGTGGGTCAAGGATTGCAGGATCTACGCCCGGAAGCTCTGTCGGAACCTCGAAGTTGAAGAATGGAATCTTCTTTGTCGGAGCTTTAAGGATAGATCCGTCAAGGATAGCATCGATGATACCACGAGTATCTTTGATGGAGATACGTTTTCCAGTTCCATTCCATCCTGTGTTAACGAGGTATGCTTTCGCACCGCTCTTCTCCATTCTCTTAACGAGCTCCTCAGCATATTTTGTCGGATGAAGCTCAAGGAATGCCTGTCCGAAGCATGCGGAGAATGTAGGAGTAGGCTCTGTGATTCCACGCTCTGTACCAGCAAGTTTAGCTGTGAATCCGGAAAGGAAGTAGTACTGTGTCTGCTCCGGTGTCAGGATAGATACTGGAGGAAGTACGCCGAATGCATCTGCGGACAGGAAGATAACCTCTTTCGCTGCCGGTGCAGAAGATACAGGGCGAACAATGTTCTCGATGTGGTTGATCGGGTAGGAAACACGTGTGTTCTCTGTTACGCTCTTGTCAGCGAAGTCGATCTTGCCCTCAGCATCAAGTGTTACGTTCTCAAGAAGAGCGTTTCTCTTGATCGCATTGTAGATGTCCGGCTCAGACTCTTTGTCAAGGTTGATAACCTTAGCGTAGCATCCACCCTCGAAGTTGAATACTCCGTTGTCATCCCAGCCATGCTCGTCATCACCGATCAGAAGACGCTTAGGATCTGTGGAAAGTGTTGTCTTACCTGTTCCGGAAAGACCGAAGAAGATTGCTGTGTTCTCTCCGTTAAGGTCTGTGTTTGCAGAGCAGTGCATGGAAGCGATGCCCTTCAGCGGCAGATAGTAGTTCATCATGGAGAACATACCTTTCTTCATCTCTCCGCCGTACCATGTATTAACGATAACCTGCTCACGGCTTGTAATGTTGAACATTACAGCTGTCTCAGAGTTAAGTCCTAATTCTTTGTAGTTCTCAACTTTAGCCTTGGATGCGTTGTAAACAACGAAATCCGGTTCAAAGTTCTCAAGCTCCTCAGCTGTCGGCTGAATGAACATGTTTGTTACGAAGTGTGCCTGCCATGCAACCTCAACGATGAAACGGATAGCCATACGTGTGTCTTTGTTAGCTCCGCAGAATGCATCTACTACGAAAAGTTTCTTGTTGGAAAGCTCCTTCTTGGCAAGATCTTTAACTGCATTCCATGCTTCCTGAGTTGCCGGATGGTTATCGTTCTTGTACTCATCGGATGTCCACCAAACTGTGTCCTTGGAGTTCTCATCCATAACGATGTATTTGTCTTTAGGGGAACGTCCTGTGTAGATACCTGTCATTACATTGACAGCACCAAGCTCACTGACCTGACCCTTCTCAAATCCTTCAAGCTCCGGTTTGGTCTCTTCCTCAAATAATGTCTCGTAGGAAGGATTGTACACGATCTCAGTTGTTCCGGTAATACCATACTTTGTTAAATCGATTTTTGCCATCTTAACATTTACCTCTCTTCTTTAATAGTAATTATGATAGCCACCTACTATTGCAGGTTTTCGTCATCCTGCCACAGGAATGGAATTATTGGGCATTCCTATTTCCTTACCCACAATTATACATAAATTGTACGTAAAAGCAACCAAAAAAATTCATTTTCCGCAAAAAAATGATAAATCTTTAACAGTGACGTTTTAGTACTGTCAGATTCTATTTCATCTACACTTGACTTTTTCAGAATAATGGCTACAATATATCTGATTATAGTTATTATATATATTTATAATAGCAACTATATGATTTTAATATATAGAAAGAAGTGATTTCTATGTCAGATATTCTAATCAAACGTAATCATATGGAAATCCCCTGGCACAACTACGTAAGTACCAGGAACAGCCAGCCCATCACCGAAGCTTCTCTTTCCGAAAAAGCTTCCCTGATCGGCCGTACAGGCATGATGCTTCTCTCCTGTGGGACCGGTGCCTGGCGGGTACGGAGTTCCATGAATACATTGTCAGAAGCACTTGGTATCACCTGTTCCGCAGATATCGGACTGATGTCTATAAGCTACACCTGCTTTGACGGTGAGAGCAGTTTTTCCCATGCACTTAGTCTGACTACCACCGGCGTAAATACTTCCAGACTGAACAGGCTGGAACATTTTGTCAGTGATTTTCCTGCGGAGGGTATCCATATGAGCGGCGAAGCACTGCACAGTCAGTTAGATGAGATCGAGCGGATCCACGGGCTTTATTCCCCTGCCGCCCTGGGACTGGCTTCTGCACTGGCCTGTGGTGCATTTACTTTTCTTCTGGGCGGTGGCCCGCTGGAAATGATCCTGGCTTTTGCAGGCGCAGGCATCGGAAACGCCATCCGCTGCAAGCTTGGCAAGCATCATTTTACTCTGTTTATGTGCATTGCAGTTTCTGTTTCCTCAGCCTGTCTTGTATATGCAGGCTTCCTGAAGCTGGCAGAGCTTCTGTTCCACATTTCCGTCCAGCATGAGGCCGGATACATCTGTTCCATGCTGTTTATCATTCCGGGCTTTCCGTTTATCACAAGTGGGATCGACCTTGCCAAGCTGGATATGCGTTCCGGTCTGGAACGACTGGCCTACGCCATTATTGTTGTAATGGTGGCTGCTGTCTCTGCCTGGCTAATGGCACTGCTTCTTCATCTGAAACCTGTGGATTTCCTGCCTCTGGAGCTTTCGGCAGCTCAGAGGATCCTGTTCCGGCTTCTGGCAAGCTTCTGCGGGGTATTCGGCTTTTCGGTCATGTTCAACAGCCCTGTCCGTCTAGCCGCAGCTGCCGCCTTCATCGGCGCACTGTCCAACACTTTACGTCTGGAGCTTGTTGATCTTGCCGGTTTCCCACCTGCTGCCGCGGCTTTTTTCGGAGCACTGACAGCCGGACTTCTGGCCTCCCTCCTCAAAACAAAAGTGGGATATCCCAGGATTTCCATTACCGTACCATCCATTGTGATCATGGTTCCCGGACTTTATCTCTACCGGGCGATCTACAATCTGGGGATCATGTCCCTGAATGTTTCCGCCTCCTGGTTTGCAGCTGCGATCCTGATCATCGTTGCTCTTCCCCTGGGCCTTATTTTCGCCAGGATCCTTACGGACAAAATGTTCCGCTACTGCACCTGACGGGCATACAAAAAGGACTGCTTTCTATAGTTTCCGGTCATCAGCTATCCTTCTGATAACCGGAGCAATACAAAAGCAGTCCTTTTTTGTACATTCTATTTCATTACGATCTCATCCGCGATCCCGATCATTTTTTCCAGGCGGTCCGCAAATTTATGGATGGGGAGAAAAACGCCCAGTCCGTCATAACGTTTGCCACCATCCTCCACAGAATCCTGCCCATAATACACAAAAGCTCTTGGAAGCTTCTTCTGAATTGCCATCATGATATCCCATACAGCCGCATAGGCCTGTGCCTCCGTTTCCTTTTCCCTTACGCTGTCCGGAAGCTCATACACCAGCAGCACACCGATATGTTCGCCCATTTTGTACTCTTCTACTTCCATGGTATCTTCATCATAGGCATGGCGCTTCCGGTAGCCATACGCCAGATACATCTTTACGCCCTGCTTCTCCCTGTATATCCTGCGGAACCGGTCGTAATCCCTGTCACTTACATGAATTCCCTTTTCCCGCAGAAAATTTCCGTTTTCATCTGTGAGAAACACCGGATTCTCCTGTCCATCTGCATTGAACCTGAACGGTGCCAGAAAAGAATTTCGCAGAAGATCAAACATACTGTTCTGGCAGATCGCCATAAGGAGAGCTGTCAGATCACGGTTTTTATATGCGTCCAGCAATGCATAGGCGAATTTTTCCGGAGGAAGATATCCGCATTCTATGTCTGTATCCGCATCCATGGATTCATAGAAGGTCTCCGTCAGCCGTCTGCACGCCTCCGGATCCTTCAGGATCTTTTCAAATAAAAACTCCGCCTTTTCCTCTCTTGGGAATAATGTGCTGTTTTCCACAATTCCTCACCCTTTCTAATCTCTATGTTTACTGGAAAACATCAGAATAAAGCTGAGCAGAAGCAAAACATCCGATACCCAGATTGCCGGGATCCCCAGCCTCATGGACAGATTTCCTCCGCCACCGGCTCCAATGGCAAAAAAGAAAATTATCCCGAAATAATAAAGAGCCTGCTTCAGCTGTTCCGGACGTTTTTCACGACAATACACGGACAACGCCGCCGTGCCGCTTCGTAAATTTCCGATGCACATGGTGCTTGCATAGGAATAACCGCCCACCTTCCGGAAGGTCTGTACCTGCATAGCGCAGGAAAAGGATACCAGTACGGTTGCCAGCATATCCAATTCTCCCGGCATAAATCCCACAACAAAAAGGATCAGGATCTCGATCAGCAGGATCATCTGCCTCCAGTGAAGTTTTTTTGCATATTTAAAGGTACTCTGGATCCTCTCCGCCGCTACAACACCAATGGCAAAGGCTAAAACAGGGAACAGGTACCTTAAGCCCTCTCCCCACTGTCCTGTCATAAAATTTTGGCTCATCAGAACCACGTTGCCTGTCTGGGCGTTGGAAAACACCTCATCTCTTGTAAAGTATGTGTAGGCATCCTGAAATCCGCCGGACATTGCCAGAAATACACTTGTGATAAAAGCTTCTGACATCTGCCGGTCTGCGCTCTGCAGCTTTCTGCCTCCTGAAACCACTCTAAATCACTCCTGTCATTGATTTTTTTCCTCGGGTGTATTATAGTTTGCTCAGAAGCAAATGTAAAAAGTATTATTAATATCGTAAACATATTAAAATCATATCACAGGATGGAGACAATACATGATCACTTACGACTACTACCGGATCTTTTATTATGTAGCCCAGTATAAGAGCTTTACCAAGGCAGCAAGAGCTCTTCACAACAACCAGCCAAATATCACCCGCTGCATGAACAACCTGGAGCAGGAGCTGAAATGTACGCTCTTTCTCCGCTCCAACAAGGGAATCGCACTTACACCGGAAGGCCGCCAGCTTTATGAACACGTTGCCCTGGCTTTTGAGCAGCTGTCCATCGGCGAGGAGGAAATCCGCCAGAACGGAGAGCTGGAGCATGGTCTGGTTTCCATCGGCGCCAGCGAAAATGCCCTGCGTCTGATCCTTCTGGAAAAGCTGGAGCTGTTCCGCGAGCAATATCCCCATGTTCGCCTGCGCCTCTTTAACCATTCTACTCCTCAGGCAGTACAGGCACTGAAAAATTATGCGGTGGATTTCGCTATTGTCACCACTCCGATCTCCATCCGCAAGCCTTTACAGAAAAAAAGTCTCCTGCGTTACCGGGAGATCCTTGCATGCGGAAGCAAATATAAGGATCTGGCTACTGCCCCTATCAGCATCCATGAGCTTCAGGATCTGCCCTTTGTAGGTCTTGCGGAAGGGACCAGCACCAGAGAAATGTATATGAATTACTTTATGGAAAACCGTGTTTCTTTTCATCCTGACATCGAGGCAGCAACTACAGACCAGGTCCTTCCCATGATCGTCCACAATCTGGGAATCGGCTTTTACCCCGAGCCCCTTGCCCGGGAAGTGATCAATGACGGGAAGATTTTTGCCCTTCAGCTTAAGGAACCGCTCCCTCAGAGAGAGGTCTGCTTAGTCACAAACAGCAGTACTGCCATGAGTACTGCTGTCAAAAAAGCTATTGAATTTATTGTGTAAATCCCTGAGGCGGATCAGCCATTTATATTTATTGCTCTACTGTCCGCTCAATATGCATGGCAAGATAACCGATCTCGATAGGGTCCAGCTTTTTCCCAAGGCTTTTGCCCAGGCTCTCGCAGACATCCTCTGCGATCCTGTAGGATTCCGGATATTTTTCTTCTATATATTCATTCATATCCAGCTTCAGTGTCTCCCCTGTGGAGACACGGGCTACCATATATTTGATATGGTTCATCATACGGTTGTAGGACAGGGAGATCACATCGATCTTTCTTCCTGTGGCCATCTCGATCATGGCGATACATTCCCGTACCGTTCTTGCTGTCTGCATGGCAACAGACACCTTTTCATCTCCAAGTGCTGAGTGAATATGAAGTGCCACATATCCCACCTCATGCTCGTCGATCTCAATATCCATCCGCTCCTTCAGGATCTTCTTCAATACCTCCGCCACCTTGAATTCGCTGTAAAAAAGCACCTTGATATCCTCAGTCAGAGGATTGCTGATCTGCTCATGATTCCGGATACGTCCCACAGCAAAGGAAATATGATCGGCAAGGGGAAACAGGATCCTTCTGTCTATGGTATTCCCAAAGGTCTTCTCAGCTTCTCTCAATATCTCATCTGCGATCTCCAGAAATTCCGGTGCTACGCTCTTTGCCAGTTCTTTTGCTGAGCCACGTTCTGTCTCCTGAGCCAGCCTGTAAATGGTACAGTCTGCCGGAGCCTCAAAACGCTGGCTGACCTTCTTTCCAAATCCCACACCTTTTCCCAGAAGTACATATTCCTGGTTTTCTTCCATATTTATGGCAATGATGCCGTTATTGTTCAATACCTTGCTCACTCTGTACATCTTTTTCCCCACCATTTTTATATATCCTGCTGCTTTTCCACATTCCACCACTGTCTGCCCCGGATTTTCAGTCAACATTTTTGTCTGCAGCTGTCGATTTTCTTTATCGTAACAGAATCTTTCTTTTGTGTAAAGCCCTTCTGATAGACAGTTATTTTCTTTGCCACAAGAAAAGCGCGCCCGGGCATTAGGCGCGCTTTTCACAAAACCAATCCTCTATATTATTGCTGAAAAATTTCCTATTCTTCCACAGTCTCTACTGCGAACAGCGGCTCTCCTGCCTTGATCTCTCCATTGGCAAGAAGGCGTACTCTCTGATTATCCTCGATCTCTGTGCAAAGGATCGGAGAACATAAGGACGGAGCGTTTTCTGTAAGATACGGGATGTCAATCTTCATCAACGGCTCGCCTTTTTTTACATGCTGTCCCTGCTCTACCAGAATCTCGAAGCCTTTTCCTTCCAGCTTTACAGTGTCAATGCCGATATGGAGGAGCATAGGAAGATCTGTATCTGTCTGGAATCCGATGGCATGCTTTGTGTCAAAAATAAACTCTACCTCGCCGTCTTCCGGAGCACAGATCACCGGGTCCTTCGGTGTGACTACAACACCCTCTCCCATCATTCCTTCCGCAAAGCCTTCATCCGGCGCTGTGGAAAGGTCTGCAGCGATACCGGTTACCGGGCTGTAGACAATCGCTGTTCTGAGAACCTTTTTCTCCGGCTGCGTGCTGGCTTCGGATGTCGGAGCTGTGTTCTGAACAGCCTCACCTGTACTTTCTGCTGTACGCTCTGTATCAGACTGAGCCTGATTTTCCGCATTGTCTGTTTCTTTCTCATTTGCACCTTCAAAATATTCATTCGGCGCTGTCTCCAGATAATCCTCCAGCTTGGATTTGATCACAGTTACCTGCGGGCCGTAGATGATCTGCACGCCCTGGCCTTTTTTCACGATTCCTCTGGAGCCTGTTGTTTTCAGAATGTCGTCGTTGACTCTTGCTGCATCATGGACGGTGATACGGAGTCTTGTTGCACAGCAATCCACATCACTGATGTTTTTCTTTCCGCCAAGGCCGGCTGTGATGGCTTCACTTACCGGGTCTGCAGATGTACTTCCTGCTGCTTCACCGGCTTTTCCGGCTTCTTTTCTCGCGTTTACATCTGCTTTTGTATAAAGCTTTGTTTCTGTGTCGTCATCCTCACGTCCCGGAGTCTTGAAGTTGAACTTTTTGATCAGGAAGGTGAAGATCACATAATAGAGAATAAAGTAAATGATACCTACCGGGATAATCCTGAGCCAGCTTGTCTTTGCATTTCCCTGAAGGATCCCGAACAGGAACAGATCAAGGAAACCGCCGGAAAAGGTAAGTCCTACTGCAATGTTCAGCATATGTGCGATCATATAAGCCGCGCCTGCAAGAACAACCTGTACCGCAAACAATGCAGGAGCTACAAACAGGAAAGAGAACTCCAGTGGCTCTGTGATTCCTGTAAGCATACATGCAAGGGCTGCGGAAAGAAGAAGTCCGCCTGCTGCTTTTTTCTTCTCAGGCTTTGCACAGCGGTACATGGCAAGAGCTGCTCCCGGAAGACCGAAGATCATGAAAATGAACTCTCCGGAAAAATATCTTGTTGCATCTGCGCTGAAATGCGCTACATTTGCGGAATCTGCAAGCTGGGCGAAAAAGATGTTCTGTCCGCCCTGTACCATCTGGCCTGCAACCTCCATAGTCCCGCCAACGGCTGTCTGCCAGAATGGCATATAAAATACGTGATGAAGTCCGAAGGGGATCAGCGCACGTTTGATAATACCGAAGATCAGAGTTCCGATATAGCCGCTGCCTGTTACAAGACCGCCCAGAGCATAAATACCGTTCTGGACTGCCGGCCATACGAAATACATCAGGATTCCCACAAACATATATACAATGGTGGAAATGATGGGCACAAATCTGGAACCACCGAAGAAGGAAAGTGCGTTTGGAAGCACGATCTTATGAAAACGGTTGTGCAAAGCCGCAACACCAAGGCCGACGATGATACCGCCAAACACACCCATCTGTAAGGACTGGATGCCGCAGACAGAGGTTACAGTACCTTCCAGAACGCTTTTTGCGATCTGTCCGTCTGCTGTGATCTTACCATTTACTACCAGCATACCATTGATGGCTACATTCATAACGAAGTAAGCGATCAGTGCAGAAAGAGCTGCCACCTCTTTCTCTTTTTTTGCCATACCGATGGCCACACCTACTGCAAAGATCAGCGGCAGGTTATCAAATACCGCGCTTCCGACTTTGTTCATAATGATCAGGAGTGCATGTAAAATCGTTCCGTCTCCCAGAATCTTCTGAAGTCCGTAGGTTGCAATGGTTGTTTCATTTGTGAAGGAACTGCCGAATCCAAGAAGCAGGCCTGCCACAGGAAGGATTGCTATGGGAAGCATAAAGGAACGTCCCACTCGCTGCAAAACTCCGAAAATCTTGTCTTTCATGTTTTCTCTCCTTTTCTTTCGACGTTTTGGAGCGGGAGTCTTTTAAGTGGGCAACAAAAAAAGACACCAACCCCCATAAACGTCAAATAATAACATTTATGACTGGTTAATGCCTGCTTATCAGTTACACGCCAAATCTGAAATACACTATACGGGTTTTGTTCTTCTGTGTCAAGGAGTAATTTGATTTTTTCCCAAAAATATATCTCCTCATATCACTATCCGCTCCGTTGCCAGCAATCCCTCGTGGAATATTCCCTGTGAACAGCAGCCATATAGCTTCTATTCTCAGAAAGTATGCAGAAACGAAACAGACCGGAAATTCACTTATCTTGACTTTATTCTTACTTATGATAAGATGAACATAGAATGTCCGGCAGCAATGTTTTTTGCCCAGACCACACTATACATTTCATAAAAACGGAGGTACTTTTCCGATGAATACCATCAAGAAATTCATCCACTACTACGGCCCGTACAAAGCGGTCTTTTTTATTGACCTGATCTGTGCAGCCGTTATCAGTCTGGTAGATCTTGCTTATCCCCAGATTCTTCGTACTATGACAAAAACTCTCTTTACACAGGATAAGGATATTATTCTTCATGCCCTCCCTGTGATTGCAGCTTCTCTTTTTGTTATGTACATTGTGCAGAGTCTTTGCAAATATTATGTAACCTATCAGGGACATATGATGGGTGCAAAGATGGAACGTGATATGCGCCGGGAGCTTTTTGACCATTACCAGGAGCTGTCTTTTTCCTATTACAGCAGGAATAATTCCGGTCAGATGATGAGCAAGCTGGTCAGTGACCTTTTTGACATTTCCGAGTTTGCACATCATGGTCCTGAGAATCTTTTTATCTCTCTGGTAAAGATCGTCGGTGCTTTTATCTTCCTGTTCTTTATCAACAAGAAGCTTGCACTGCCGCTGATCCTCCTGGTGATCGTGATGTTTGTGTTTTCCTTCCGCCAGAATGCAAAAATGCAGGAAACCTTCATGGAAAACCGTCGTAAGATCGGAGATGTAAATGCCAGTCTTCAGGATACGCTTTCCGGAATCCGCGTAGTACAGTCCTTCGCAAACGAGGACATCGAACGTGCCAAATTTAAGAAAAGCAATGAAGCGTTCCTTGTTTCCAAAAGAGATAATTATCACTGCATGGGAAGCTTCATGAGTTCCAATCTTTTCTTCCAGGGCATGATGTACCTGGTAACTCTTGTTTACGGCGGCTATCTGATCGCTCAGGGTGAAATGCAGACTGCAGATCTTGCCATGTATGCCCTGTATATCGGAATCTTTATCAGCCCCATCCAGATCCTGGTGGAACTTGTGGAAATGATGCAGAAGGGTCTTTCCGGTTTCCGCCGTTTCCTGGATGTAATGGAAACAGAATCCGAGATCAGGGATGCAGACAACGCTGCGGAGCTTACGGACGTGAAAGGACATGTGCGTTACGACCATGTTTCTTTTCATTACAGCGATGATGAAACTCCTGTGCTTTCCGATATCTCTATTGATATCCCGGCAGGAAAATCCATTGCCCTGGTGGGACCTTCCGGAAGCGGAAAAACCACGATCTGCTCTCTCCTGCCCAGATTTTATGATGTGACCGGCGGTTCCATTACTGTAGACGGAAAGGATATCCGCGGGCTGACTCTTAAGAGCCTTCGAAGCCAGATCGGTATGGTACAGCAGGATGTCTATCTTTTTGATGGAACCATCAAGGATAATATTGCCTACGGAAAGCCCGGAGCTTCCGATGAAGAGATCATCAAAGCCGCCAAATGTGCGAGTATCCATGACTTTATCATGGAGCTTCCGGATAAATACGACACTTATGTCGGAGAACGTGGCACACGCCTTTCCGGCGGACAGAAGCAGCGGATCTCCATTGCACGTGTATTCCTTAAGAATCCTCCGATCCTGATCCTGGATGAGGCCACCAGCGCTCTGGATAACGAAAGCGAACGTTGGATCCAGAAGAGTCTGGAGGAGCTTTCAAAAAATCGTACTACCATTACGATCGCGCACCGGCTTTCTACGATTCGTGATGCGGATGAGATCATTGTGATCACAGAGGAGGGTATCGCTGAACGCGGTACACATGCTGAGCTGCTTGAGAAGAATGGATTGTATGCTACGTATTACAATATGTAAATATACGAGGGAGGGTCATCTCAGAGTTGCGAAGCCCGAAGACAATGCCATTTAGTTAGAACATAGTATTCCAAAAGATTGCAATGTATGGTAAAAAAGAATTATACATTGCAATCTTTTTT
>NZ_WQQD01000036.1:0-3708 GCF_018785605.1 Blautia sp. MCC270 | reverse complement strand
TACTACATGGTATTTACAGGAATAGACGACATTGTTGTTTGATTTATATGTTGTGTTCATATTTATATTATACTATGGTTCATTAGTTAATACAATTACTATTTTGTCCATCTTCAATTACTTGCATAAATGAGTTTCATAATACGGAAGAGCTATGTCAATGGCTGAAGGATCTGTGCCATCTTTTATGTCGGAAGCTTGATTCCTCCATGAATGATTATCACCAGAAGCTCTGCGAACTGGTGATTTACTATATCAACGAACACTACACTGACAATACGCTCTGCCTCAATGATATTGCTGCCTCTGCCAATGTAAGCCCTGCTTATTTAAGTGCTCTTTTCAAAAAAAATCAGGGAATCAGTCTCAGTGACTTTATCACATCTCAGCGAATTTCCGCAGCCGCCCGTTACCTGACTACGACTACTATGAGTCTGAAGGAGATCAGCCTGAAATGTGGTTATGCCAATCAATATTATTTCAGCACCAGCTTCAAAAAGAAAATGGGGATCACACCTTCCGCCTATCGGGAACAGCATACATAACTTCTTCTCTTCTTTATAACAAAGTTACTGACACAAATGCCAGTGCCCTTCTCCGGAATTTTACTTATAATCAATCAATAAAGAGAACCATCATATTTTTTCGAAGGAGGGATCGCTATGAAAAAATGGAAAAAAATCCTGATATCTCTGATAACAGTCTTTGTACTGGCCATTCTTCCGGCAGAATCGGCAATTCTGCCTGGCACAGTCTGTGTTACAGAGGCCGCTCCCAGGATCAGTTCTTCCAAGCTTACCATGATCAAGGGGCAGAGCAGAACACTGAAGATCACCGGTCTCAAAAAAGGGCAGAAAATCACCTGGAAGAGCAGCAATTCCAAGATCGTCGCTGTAAACAAAGCAGGCAAGCTTCAGGCAAAGGCTAAAGGCTCTGCCACCATTACAGGAACCGTTTCCAAAAGGAAATACACCTGCAAAGTCACTGTACAGGCCCCGAAGCTGAACAAAACCTCAGTAACTCTGAAAACCGGTCAGACATACCAGCTGAAGCTTAGTGGTACCAATCAGAAGATTACCTGGAAGAGCAGCAATTCCAAAATCGTCACTGTAAACAAAACAGGCAAGCTTTTTGCAAAATCTGCAGGAAATGCTACAATTACTGCTCAGGTAAACGGAATACGCTTTGTCTGCAAGGTCAAGATACAGAAAAAAGCTGCTCCGGCAAAACCAACCCCTACTGCTGCTCCGGCAAAACCAACCCCTACCGTAGCTCCGAAGCCCGGCATAAAATTAAAAAGCCACATACTGAGCAAAGGCAAAAAGGCCAGTGATGGAAGCGTAAAAATTGAGCTTAACACACACGATGAATCAAAAAAAATCGATATGGATTTAGGCGGTTTGGGTTCGTCATCTTCTTCTATGCAGGTTTCCGTAGATGAATATCGAAGTATCACATACATTCCAAAAAACAACAGTTTTAAATTCTATTTCCGGTTTTCCAGCCATGATGATTTAAAAAGTGATATTACTTTGACTTTCCCGATGAATTCTACTGCGGCTTCTTTAAACTTTTATTTTTACATGAGCATACTTCCTGATGATGAATCCGGTACACTGATCGCCACTATGAGCAGCTCCGCTCCGCTTTCTGCCATCAGGAATGAATCCTCTAATTTATCCTTCCACTTCCAGAAGCTTACAGATCCTTATGAAATCCTGACACAAAAAGATGCTTCCGAGCTTGCCAACGACACTCTGGATATGGCTGTTCCATATTGGACTGATCTTCTCAAGGGCTCCGGCATCACCCTGCGCTCCCTGGGCTTTTCAACTACAAAATAAGCTTTTCCCAAAAACAAATCGAGCATACCCGACAACCCCCCCTGGCTATTACAGCCAGGGGGGTTGTACTGTCAGCTGCTTTGCAGCCTATTCCGTTAATTCTTCCAGATTCTTTTTTAATTCGAGCATCTTGTCTCTCAGCTCAGCAGCCTGCTCGAAATTCAGGTCTGCTGCCGCAGCACGCATCTGCTTCTCTACCTGAGCGATCACCTTCGTCAGTTCTTTTCGGTTCATGGATTCCGGATCCTTTTTAAGCTTCACTTCTGTCTCTGCCACCTTCTTCGAAACAGCGATCAGATCACGGACCGCCTTCTTGATCGTGGTTGGAGTGATGCCATGCTCCCTGTTGTAAGCCTCCTGTATCGCTCTCCTTCTTTCTGTCTCCGAGATTGCTTTTTCCATGGATTCTGTCATATTATCTGCATACATGATCACATGGCCTTCGCTGTTCCGGGCAGCACGGCCGATAGTCTGTACCAGGGATGTTTCCGAACGAAGGAAGCCTTCCTTATCTGCATCCAGGATCGCTACCAGCGTGATCTCCGGAATATCCAGTCCTTCTCGCAGAAGGTTGATCCCGACTAGCACATCAAACACATCCAGGCGCATATCGCGGATGATTTCCGCACGTTCCAGAGTGTCAATGTCTGAATGAAGGTATCGGACACGGATTCCCAGATCCTTCATATAATCGGTAAGGTCCTCTGCCATACGTTTGGTCAGGGTCGTGATCAGGACTTTATTTTTCTTTTCAATTTCCTTATTTACTTCTGCTACAAGATCATCGATCTGTCCTTCGATCGGACGCACCTCCACCTTCGGATCAAGAAGCCCTGTAGGACGGATGATCTGCTCTGCGCGGAGAAGCTCATGGTCATATTCATATTCTCCCGGTGTCGCAGATACAAACATTACCTGGTCAAGCTTGTTCTCGAATTCATCAAAGCTCAATGGACGGTTATCCTTGGCAGATGGAAGTCGGAAGCCGTAATCCACCAGTGTCTGTTTACGGCTCTGATCACCGGCATACATACCGCCAACCTGGGGAACTGTCTTATGGGACTCATCTATAATAAGTAAAAAATCATCTCCGAAGTAATCCATCAGTGTATACGGTGGCTGCCCCGGTGCAAGCCCTGTCAGGTGCCTGGAGTAGTTCTCGATCCCGGAGCAGAATCCCGTTTCCTTCATCATTTCCACATCAAAGTTGGTACGCTCCGCAATTCTCTGAGCCTCGATCAGCTTATCCTCACTTTTAAAGTATTCCACCTGCTGCTTCATCTCTTCCAGGATGGCATCCGCAGCACGGCGGATCTGCTCCTGAGGCACAACGTAATGAGATGCAGGGAAAATCGCTGCATGGCTTTCCACACTTTTGATTTCTCCGGTAAGCACATCGATATCTGTGATCCGCTCGATCTCATCTCCAAAAAATTCCACCCGCACTGCCCGGTCTGTAGAATTCGCCGGAAAAATCTCCAGCACATCGCCACGCACCCGGAATGTTCCTCGGTGGAAATCCATCTCATTTCTTGTGTACTGGATATCGATCAGCTGTTTGATAACCTCATCACGGTCCTTCTCCATTCCAGGGCGAAGAGAGATCATCATATCAAAAAACTCCTGAGGTGCACCTAAGCCATAGATACAGGATACCGACGAAACCACGATCACATCCTTGCGCTCACATAAGGCTGCTGTGGCGGAGAGACGGAGCTTATCGATCTCATCGTTAGTGGATGCGTCCTTAGCGATATAGGTATCTGTGGACGGGACATACGCCTCCGGCTGATAGTAATCGTAGTAGGAGACAAAATATTCCACTGCGTTCTCAGGAAAAAATTCTTTCATCTCGCCGTAAAGC
>NZ_WQQD01000035.1:0-6435 GCF_018785605.1 Blautia sp. MCC270 | reverse complement strand
TTTCCTTTTTGTGTGATGCATCCACAAATCTATATATATGTATAATTCTGTATTTTATGAATATTTTTTATCAGGGCATAAAAATACCCTGGAGAAACCTTACGTCTCTCCAGGGTAAAAGTTCGAACATACTCCGAACGGGATCAGTCTTTCAGATTTTTGAGAACCTGTACAAGATAGTTCCATACTCTTTCTGTGGAAGCAATGCTGAGAACCTCCTCGGATGTATGGATATCCTTCATATCCGGTCCAAGGGATACACAGTCCAGTCCTTCCATTTTTTTATAGAAAAGCCCGCATTCAAGGCCTGCGTGGATCGCTACGACTTCAGGCTTATGTCCGTACATTTCCTCAAAAACTGCAACCATTTTATCTCGTAATGGAGATTCCTTTCTGTACTCCCATGCCGGGTATGCACCCTGTACTTCATAGTCACCACCAAGAAATTCTGTGAGATATTCAATCTTATCAGATAATGCACTGCATGCAGCGTCTACAGAGCTTCTTACACTGGAACTTGCAAAAAGCTCGTCCCTATCCAGACGGAGGATACCGATATTGCTGGAGGTTTCCACCAGGCCTTTGATGGTTCCGCTCATTTTCTGGATTCCGAATGGTACATTCTGCAGATAAAATACGATCTTTTCCTGACTTGTAGGATGAAGAACCTCTGCTGTTGCAGTACCCTTTTCTGTTATTTCAAAAGTAATGTTTTCGTCAGAACCAGTATATTCTTCACGGAGCTGCTCCTGGAGCTCTTTTGCGTAAGCTTTTACCTCAGCAACGGAATCCGTAAGAAATTCTGCGGTGCACTCTCTTGTAATGGCATTGTCTTTCTGTCCGCCTGTAAGAGAAATAAGGGCATATTCCGCTTTTTTCTTAAGTCCGTAAAGAAACCGTCCCATAAGTTTATTGGCATTCGCTCTGTTCTTGTCAATCTCGGCACCGGAATGTCCGCCCATAAGCCCACAGACTTTGACCTGTACCTTTTCTCCTTCTCCTTCTACGCGCTGGACAGGGATATGGCTGATACCGGAAAGACCGCCGGCACAGCTGATCCAGAGACTTCCCTCCGCTTCAGAATCCAGATTGATAAATCTTCTTCCCTTCAGCACGCTGCAGTCCAGACCGACTGCACCAAGAAGACCAATCTCCTCATCAACCGTGAACAGTACTTCAAGAGGAGGGTGTGGAATATCTGTACTGTCAAGAAGAGCAAGGCCATAAGCAACTGCAATACCATCATCACCGCCAAGAGTTGTTCCGTTGGCTGTGATATAACCATCTTTTACAGAGATGTTCAAACCATCTTTTGTAAAATCATGATCTACATCCGGTCGTTTTTCACATACCATGTCCATGTGTCCCTGGATGATCACTGTGGGAGAATTCTCATATCCTGATGTGCCTGGCTTGTAGATCACTACATTATTCAGCTCATCCTGTACATATCTGAATCCATGATCCTTCGCGAATTCCACAAGGAAATCACTGATCTGTTTTGTATTTCTGGAACCATGAGGAATCTTGCAGATTTCTTCAAAATAATGAAAAACTCTCTTTGGTTCACAATTTTCTAATACTGGCATAAATTCTGCCTCCTTCTGCTTCATAAATTCATTTGTCTTTTATAATAATCATATACTGTAAAAAAAGCAAGGACCTGTTTTTATGAAACGAAAAATAATCATATTTTTCTATATCTGCCTGTTGCTTTTTCTGCTTTTTCACCCAAAAGAAGCTCTTACCGGAGTAAAAAATGGACTTGGATTGTGGTTGAATATCATGATTCCCACTCTGCTGCCATTTCTGATCCTGACAGGAGCATTATTAAAAACTGGAAATGTCCGGAAGCTTCTGAAACCATCTGCTTTCTTCTGGAAAACGTTTTTCGGGCTTTCACCTGCTGGAGCCTATGTTCTGATCCTGGGTCTGTTATGCGGATATCCTATGGGAGCCAAACTGGCACATGATCTGTACATAGACCAGCAGATTTCCCGCAGAGAAGGGGAATATCTTCTTACGTTTAGCTGCAATGCAAGTCCCGCATTTATCATTTCCTATCTTTCCGGGATACTCTTGAAAAATAAGATATCAGCAGTACAGATGGTCCTCACTTTTCTGGCGGCAGATCTCTTTTGTATGCTGTTTTTTCGTTTCGTTGTATATCGCGGGCATACCGTGGACTCTGTCTGCGTAAACAAGATAAAAAAAGAGACATACCAACAGGACTCCATAGGAGCCATCCTGGATGTCTCGATCATGGACGGATTTGAAACCATCACACGTCTCGGGGGCTATATTCTCCTCTTCTCACTGATACTCGCCAGTATCAGCTTTTACTGGCCATTTCATGCACAAAGCTGTATGCTGTTCACAGCACCACTGGAACTAACTACCGGGCTGAAACAGATTGCCGACGCACCACTGCCATGGAAAAGCAGATACCTTGCTTCTATGCTCCTGACTTCTTTTGGTGGCTTTTGCGTCATGGCTCAGACAAAAAGCGTATTGGAAAACAGTTTGTCACTGATCCCCTACGCTATTTCAAAATGTCTGAACGCCAGTGCGATATTCCTGATCCTAGTTTTCTCCGATATCGTCTAACAGATCTTCGTCTTCTTTTGTTATAGAAGAACTGTCATCATCCTGGAAAGTATTGGAGATTGCCGCTGCCTGAGCAGTCTGTGGTGCAAGCTCCTGACGATTATGATTAACAACCTCAAGGCAGCTCTGCAGAGCATCAATAAATGCTTTGTATTTACCACCGGCATCTTCAAGTGTCTGATTCAGGACAGAACCGATATTAGCCATCATATCATCTGTGTATGTGATCGCACTGAGACGAATGCTGTTTGCATCCTGTGTTGCAGAATCAAGAATCTCCTGAGCCTGCTTGTTTGCAGCATTTATGGTCTCATTTGCCTGTGCATATGCTTTCTGCATGATCTCATGCTGTGTAACAAGTTCCTGAGCTTTGGCCTGAGCATCTGCGATCAGACTGTCAGCTTTAGCCTGAGCATCCTCAAGGATCGCATCCTTATTGCTGATGATCTTCTGATAACGTTTGATCTCATCCGGAGTTTTCAGACGAAGTTCACGTAAATACTCCTCAATCTCTTCTTTGTTCACTACGATCTTGGTAGTGGAAAGGGGCTGGAATTTACAGCTGTCCACATACTCTTCAATCTCCTGAATAATCTGTTCAATTCTGCTGCTCATAATACACTCTCCTTATTTCTCTGTTTCTCTTTTTTTCAATTTCTCTTCGACTGCATCCGTAATCTCACGTGGAGCGAATTTGCTCAGATCTCCTCCGAAATTAGCAACTTCTTTCATGATCGTGGAGCTTAAGTATGCATATTCCAGACTGGTTGTAAGAAAAACGGTGTCCACATCCGGTGCCAGAACACGATTAGTCTGGGCCATCTGCAGTTCATATTCAAAATCCGTGACAGCACGAAGCCCTCGAACGATCACCTGGGCATGGTTTTCCCGCGCAAAGTTCACTGACAGGCCCTCGAATGCTTTCACCTCCACATTCGGGATATCTTTTGTCGCCTTTGTTAGTATCTTAACACGTTCTTCTACAGAAAACAACGGACTTTTTGCAGAATTATGCAAAACTCCCACTATAACCCGGTCAAATGAAATGCTTGCCCGCTTAATGATGTCAAGATGGCCATAGGTTGCCGGGTCAAAGCTTCCCGGGTATACTGCTGTTATCATATGTCTGTCTCTCTTTCATTTTTTTAGGAAAACATGCTTGTTGGTTTTATATTCCTTGGAACGTACCAGATGATATCCAAGGTCCTCTACATAAGAAAAATCCGTATGTAGATCTTCCTCCACAACGATCAGCGTGTTTTCATCTGCAAGAGTGCTGTCAGCCAGATACTCAAGGACTGGTTGTTCCAGATGCTGTTCGTATGGTGCATCCATAAAAATACAGTCAAATGGTTCTCCGCCTTCCAGTGAACGCAGTGCCTGAAGCACATCCATGTTCAGCAGTTTACCACCATCCGTGAGTTTTGTAAATGAAAGATTTTCGCGGATACAAGTGCATGCTTTGGGATTTTTTTCCACAAACACGGCATACTCGGCTCCACGGCTCAGAGCTTCAATACCGATCGCTCCGCTTCCGGAAAACAGATCCAGAAACCGACAACCCGGTATTTCAGGCTGGAGAATGTTAAAAAGAGTTTCCTTAATACGGTCTGTTGTTGGTCGTGTCTCATTTCCGGGAATGGTTTTTAAGTTTAATCTACGTGCTTTTCCTGCTATGACTCTCATTTCAGATTTAATCTCCAATCCAGATCACCGCGGGCCAGTCCAAGGATCAGAAGTTCCGCAGTGGCAATATTTGTAGCAACCGGAATGTTGTACTGGTCGCAGCGTTTGACAATGCTCATGATATCCGGCTCTACCGGGTCCATCATGACAGGGTTATAAAACAGGATCACCATATCCAGATCCTGACGCTCTACCATCTCCATAAACTGCTTGTCTCCGCCTATACTTCCGGCAAGAAACTTGTGAACGTGAAGACTGGTTGCTTCCTCAATTCTTCTTCCTGTTGTTCCGGTTGCATATACTTCATGTTTGGCAAGGATATTCTTGTATGCAATACAGAAGTCTTCAATCAGAACTTTCTTACTGTTATGCGCAATAATTCCTAAATTCATAATTCACCTCTCCATTCTCTGCCCTTGGGTTACATCCCTTTTCTCCCCTTTATATAGGTAAAATCATATAACTCTGTAACTGATTCTAGCATAACGCCCAAAAAAGTGCAATTTAATTCATGTAAATTCATGAAAAATTAATATTTTCCACGGCGTTGCTCCATATACTCTATTCTTCCCAGCTGTTTCCTGTAGTATAATCAATTTCAATTCCCGGCTGTATGTTATAAACAAAAACATGGAAAGATATCTTCTGGTCTTTAACGGATTCGGCTTCCATTTCCACACCCCGGGCTACCAGTTCATTTCCCTTAAAAAACGGAGTTACACGATACATGCAGGGATTTCCTGTACTGTGCACGTAATCTGCAACCTCATTTTCAAAAGGAAGCATTCCCGTCACATTGAGATATCTGGTTCCTGTGATAAGATTTTTCCTGTTTGCATTCTCTCCAGTCAGCTGATATCCGATAAGATGGCAGCGATTATACAGATACCTGCCATCTACATTTTCATATTTTACAGTATGCCATCCTGTAGGCTTCACCATTCCGATGGCTCCTCGCTCTTCATCAGGCATCAGCTCCGGTGTGACCTTGGATTCTGCATAACCACAGCGCCCCAGGGAATCTAGTTCACTATAAAATTCGTATGCAGGTCCTGCGCTTTTTTCATCAGAAAAAGAGGGTACATTTCTATTGATCTCCACATATGGACTGCCGCTGTATTCCGGAATCTGATCCAGAGAAACAGATTCTGTCTGCCCTCCTGTCTTCGTCTGAGATTGTTTCAGTAATCCTGTCACTGCATCGGAAGCGGATTCCGAAATATCTTCCCAGAGGATCTGTGCATTTTCTTCTATATATGTAAGAAATACCTGTCCGAAGATCCGGCTTTGATCTTTTACCTCTTTCAGGCTCCGCGGCGGCATCCAGCCATTACATACTGCAAGGATGACACACAGGATAATGGCTGTGAGTATTTTTCGCCTGAGCTGTTTTTTTCGTTTATATTTTCGCTTGTATGTAGGATAACGCTTCTTTTTCACGGGACTCCCTTACTTTTTTTGTCTGACAGATATTATATGTGATGCAGAGATTATTATAACCGCAATTCCAGTCAAAAAGCAACCATACATTCGGTTTTTACTGCGGTATAATTTATGAACAGAAATATTTTTATATGTTAAATTTCCTTTAACTGCCAGTGTATTATTTTATGGTTTTCATATACTAGCAATGTAACAGTAAACCAAATAACAACCAAGGAGGAAATGAATTATGCCAAGTAACACTTCTTCTAACAAAGCAGTTGTACCGGAAGCAAAGGGCGCACTTGACCGTTTCAAATATGAGGTAGCAAACGAGCTGGGTGTTCCGCTTACAGACGGATACAACGGAAACCTGACTTCCAAACAGAATGGATCCGTAGGCGGATATATGGTCAAAAAGATGATTGAGGCACAGGAACGCCAGATGTCCGGCAGCTCCCAGGGCGGCCAGCAGTACTAAATCTGTACGCGCAGGTAGTTTCATTGCTATGCTGAGTTGATCTAAGCTCATGCAAAAAAGATGCTGTCTGACAGAACTGAAAACCTGCCAGACAACATCTTTTTATTTTATATAAAAAGAGATCTTATTTCACAAACATATCCACACATTATACAAACATTGACACTCCCCACAGCTAAAGCAGGGGGATTCTTGCTTCTCCCACTACTGCATTGGCAAACACCTTACGGTACTGCAAT
>NZ_WQQD01000034.1:0-28502 GCF_018785605.1 Blautia sp. MCC270 | reverse complement strand
GCCTTCGGCTATATCCTTCCCACTACCAGGCGGATTCGGGACTTGCACCCGTTAGAAACGTGCGCCGCCGGGCGCACACAAAAAAAGGATGATGCGTCACCGAAACGCATCATCCTTTTTTCAGTTCTTTTCTTCTCCCTCTTCATAGGATTTTTCCCAGATCTCGGAAAATACTGCCAGCGGACAGTCTGTCAGCAGGCACATCAGAAGAAAGCACTCATATGGATTCACTATGTAGATCTCACTCATTTCGCAGCGGGCCAGGATCTCCTGGATCTCCTCCAGAAAATGACGGTATCTCGTATACGGATCATCCTCTGCCATCTCCTGAGAGATCACAAAAAACTCCAGCGTGATCAGATCGAACCGCTCCACCGGAAATTTATGGTTCAGGATATTGTTGATCCTCTGGCGGCTGAAGCGCTTCTGGCTGAAATGCTTTGCCAGAATGGATGCGGACATCTTTTTGAGATTTCCCATTTTATTAATAGGGATCCCGCTGCAGATAACCTTTTCCAGATCCGAAGCACTGATATTCTCAGGCTTCCAGATCTTTTTGCCACCGTTTTCTTCCTCATCTTCCTGATACATGGCTGCAATGATCTTCCTTGCCCGCTCCAGAAGGATCATAAATTCCTGAAAAGCCTGGCTCTTCTCTGATTTCGGATCATCATGTCTTCCTTTCAGAAAAGCCAGATATTCCAGAAGCTTTTCTTCACTGTCCAGACAAAGCCCTGTGCCATACACGATCTCTCCGGTCTTTTTTTCCACCGGAGTCATCTGTTTGTAGGTTTCTTTATATTCCTCCGCTTTATAATAGCCAAGATGATTCCGGTAACAATACCAGTAGATCACTTCTTCCGGATTATGAAAATCAAAATCCTGCTCACGAAGCACCCGGGTCAGAAAATCTGAAACATCCTCTGTACTCATCCGAAGTCCGAACCCCAGCAGAAAAACTGTTTCACGCTTCACAGATGCCTGAGTCAGCCAATTATTCACCAGAGAACTCAGCTTGGCTGATGTAGGTGACATGGATTTCGGTGTGTAGGTTTCCTTGAAGGATTCCACAACGATCTCTCTGTAGACTTCCTGCGGCACCTGGGAAAAAGGCTCCTCAAGCTCTGCACGCTCATACACATATCGTTTCAGATAGTCACCAAAGGAAACCAGTTCCATCTCCTTGTAAAGATAATGAAAAATAACATCTGCATCCTCATCCTCAAAGGAATCCAGACTGACAACCTGGCGGAACTTCTGTGCCGCCTTTCTTGTAAATTCAAAGTCCTTCACTGAATCGAAGGCAACTGTCTGTTCAAAATCAAGATCCTGCATTCGATTTCTCATCGCAAATTTTCTCCTTATCCCTTTTCTTACTCCCCGGGTTTATTACCGTCCGGTACTGTGGCGCTCTGCCCAGCGTTTGAGAATATTTTTTTCTTCATAGCCGCTGATCTGTGCAAGGACCAGTGTCACATTATCTCTGCCGCCTCTTTCCAATGCCTGTTCCAGGATCTTACCTACTTTTTCTTCTGCGGTTTCTGTCCCGTCAAGGATCTTCTGAAGCTCCTGATCAGAAAGCATGTCTGTCACTCCATCTGAACAGATCAGATACGAGCTTCCCGGCTGATAACCGATCTCCACGATAGAAGGCTCCAGTGCCATGTTTTCTTCCTGGAAGCCCAGATACTGCGTCAGCGGAGCTTTTCCCAGCATTTTTCCGCCGATCACATGGTCCGTGGAAATCTGCTGGAACTTCCCCTGAAAATGACGGTAGATACGGCTATCCCCAAGGTTGCAGGCATAGATTGCCTTTTCGCTGAAAGACAAAAGTGCCATGGTTGTTCCCATGCTTCTGATACGGTTTTCATTGCTGTAGCGACATACTGCCTCATTCATATTTTCGCAGGCTCCTGTCAGAAAAACCACAGGCTCTTTTTTCAGGGTCTTTTTGTTTTCTTCATAGAAGCCTCCCAGCGCTTCCACAGCTGCAGAAGCTGCCATTTCACCGCAGCTTTCTCCGCCCATGCCGTCAAAAACAGCCAGCATTGGAAGCTGCCAGTGCTGTGTATGACCTGCCAGGATTCCGTCAACCCCCTGGTTGTGCACCGGCAGGCGCACTCCGCAGCACCAGAAATTATCCTCATTATTTGTCCTCACCTTTCCGGTGTGACATGTATACGCATAATCAATCTGATAGGCCATTCTTTTTCCTTTCGTAAAAACCCTTCGACATTACTGCTGAAGCTCCACTACAGAATTACTCCAGTATTTGTCTCCCAGTTCTACATATTTGTCGTTATCGCTCTCTTTATCATGAACCTTACCATCTGCATCGATCCATCGGATCAGAAGGCCGTCCTGATAATAAAAATACTGCTTCTCATCTCCGTCCCATACATAAGTATAAAACATCTGCTCGCCCCAGTAAAAATATTCCTCATAAACGCCATCTGCGGAACTGCCGGGATATACAAGTACTTTGGCGATCTCTCCTGATCCATTATAAAAGCGCAGGCGATCCCCCTCTGTACCTTCACGTCTATAGCTGTCCAGAGCATTTTCTATGGTTGTCGCATGGTCACGTATCGTTTCCATTGCCTGTGCGAAACTTTTATCCGAATTGTCTGCAGTACCGAAATTTCCTTTGTTCAGAGCATCAGAATCATCGGAATCTGTATACGAAGGTTCCCCGTTATCCGCAGGTTTCCGTATCGTTCGTACCGCAAGGATCCCGCCGATCAGCACAACAAGGATCCCGGCTGTTATAAGCATTCTGAAAATATCTTTCCGTTTCCTTCTGTCATCGTCATTTCCGTCATTCTCTGGCACGGATCCTTCCCACTCCTGGAGATTCTGGTCACGGTCGTCTTCCAGATCTGTGATAGAGGTAACTCTGGGCTTTACAGCTCCGGTTTTTCTTATACCGGGATCTGATTGACGGGAACGTCCTGACGGATAACCGGACAGGCTATCCTTTTCGGATGCTATTTTTCCGGATGCAGATTTCTGAGGCTTCTGTATTGTGCTCTGAGCCTTTGGCGTATTCCAGGCTGCATTTTTTGCTATTTCTCCGGCTGTCGGTTTCTCCGGCTGTATGGATACCGGCACAGGATTTTTACGTGCCTGACGGATCGCATCCGTATTCAGCTGACTCGTTCTTGCCAGCTGTCTGGCTGCACCCTCCTGGAGAAACTTCGGCATGGACTCCGGAACAGGTCTTTCCTCCACTGGTTTCGGTTTCTCATGAACTCCCTGTTCTCTGTTTGCCGCTCCATACCGGATTTCTTCCAGTGCTTCCCGAAACTTATCCGGAGTCTGATATCGTTCTTTTGCATCATAAGCACAGGCTTTTAAGATAACGGAACCGAAAGCCTCTCCTGCATCCACAGGGGGTGGCGGTGTTTCGCCTGACATCCTCCTCGTGAGTGCGTTTTCCTTATCTCTGTATGTGATCAGCTGTTTTTCAAGATTCAGAAACGGAAGCCTGTTATGATTCATCAGTTTATATAACACCAGGCCAAGTGCATAAATGTCCACTCTGCTGTCGTACTGTTCTCCCCTGTACATCTCCGGCGCCATATAGGAATAAGTTCCCTTTTTGGAAAGGGTACTCATGGTTTTTTCCAGCTCTCTGGCGATTCCAAAGTCCCCCAGCTTGAAATCCCCGAACCTGGATACAAAAATATTCTCAGGTTTGATATCCCTGTGGATGATGTGAAGCTGCCCACAGTATTCCAGTGATCTGCAAAGATCGATACCCAGCTTCATCACTTCTTTTTCTGTGAGATTTTTTCCCGCATAATATTCCATGAAGCTTGTGAGATATTCCATGCGGATAAAAATATCCCATCCGATCTCGTCCAGATATTCCATCACCTTGTAATCTTCTACAGATACAATATGGGAATTTCCCCGGAAATACTCCATGGTGCTTACTTCCTGAATGCACTCCTCCACCAGATTTTCAAAATAACCGCGGACAGATTTTTCATCACCGGATTCTGAGCGCACACTGTCCAGCTCCCCTTTACTGGCGGGGATTGTGATTATCTTAATTGCCGAGTAAAAAGAACGTCCCTTCTCAGTTCTCTGAGCTTTATACACTCTTCCAAAAGAGCCTTCCCCGATCTTGCTTACGATCTTCCATTCCGGCCACGGGGAAATTGGCAGTTCCTTGTCCATCGCAATCCCTCCTCTCTCAGAAAATCCCTGCTTATAAACAGAAATCTCCCTCCGGATTTCCGGGGGGAGATTTATTTATATTAGCAAGGTATATCGACTTATTCTTCTACCGGTGCAGTTTCCTCTGCTGTCTCTTCAACAGCAATGGTCTCTTCCTCCGGAGCAGTCTCAGTCTTCTCTTCCTCTACGGAAATTTCCTCTGTATCCTCAGGCTCCTCGGAAGCTGTTTTTACCTCCGGCATTCCTGTGTCAAGACTGATCTCACTGTAACGCTTCATACCTGTACCTGCAGGAATCAGCTTACCGATGATAACGTTCTCTTTCAGACCGATCAGCGGATCGATCTTACCTTTGATAGCAGCCTCTGTCAGGACTTTTGTTGTTTCCTGGAAGGATGCTGCTGACAGGAAGGAGTTTGTAGCAAGGGATGCTTTGGTAATACCAAGCATAACCTGTTTGCCCTCTGCCGGCTGTTTGCCCTCTGCCTCAAGTTTCTCGTTAACTTCCTCAACATCAAGGACATCAACAAGTGTTCCTGGCAGGAACTCTGTATCTCCGTTATCCTCGATACGGATCTTCTTCAGCATCTGATGAACGATAACCTCGATATGCTTATCGTTGATCTCAACACCCTGCAGACGATATACACGCTGAACCTCACGGATCATGTAATCCTGAACTGCACGCACACCCTTGATTCTCAGGATATCATGCGGATTTACACTACCTTCTGTCAGCTCATCGCCGGCCTCAAGAACCTGTCCATCAAGGACTTTGATACGAGAACCGTATGGGATCAGGTAAGTCTTGGAATCGCCTGTCTCCGGATCGTTTACGATGATCTCACGTTTCTTCTTAGTGTCGTTGATCGTGGCAACACCTGGGATCTCTGTGATGATCGCAAGACCCTTCGGCTTTCTTGCCTCGAAAAGCTCCTCGACACGAGGAAGACCCTGTGTGATATCTCCACCGGCAACACCACCGGTATGGAAAGTACGCATGGTCAGCTGTGTACCTGGCTCACCGATAGACTGTGCTGCGATGATACCAACAGACTCACCAACCTGTACCGGCTCACCGGTAGCCATGTTCGCACCATAACATTTTGCGCAGACACCAACCTTGCACTTACAGGAAAGGATGGTACGGATCTTCAGTTTGTCGATCGGTCCGCCTGTCTGGTTGCTTACGCCCTCTTTCATGATACGGGCTGCACGCTTCGGTGTGATCATGTGGTTTGCTTTAACAAGGATTTCTCCGTCTTTATTCTTAACTGTCTCACAGGAGAAACGTCCTGTGATACGCTCCTGAAGGCTCTCGATCTCTTCTTTTCCGTCCATGAATCCACGAACGACCATACCGGAGATCTCTGCTCTGTTCTCACAGCAGTCCGCCTCACGAACGATCAGATCCTGGGATACGTCAACAAGTCGTCTTGTCAGGTATCCGGAATCGGCTGTACGAAGAGCGGTATCAGAAAGACCTTTACGGGCTCCATGAGCGGACATGAAGTACTCCAGTACGTCAAGACCTTCACGGAAATTTGACTTGATCGGGAGCTCGATGGTATGACCGGTTGTATCAGCCATCAGTCCTCGCATTCCGGCAAGCTGTTTGATCTGCTTATCGGAACCACGGGCTCCGGAGTCAGCCATCATGAAGATGTTGTTGTACTTATCAAGACCTGTAAGAAGTGCCTTTGTAAGCTCATCATCGGTCTTCTTCCAGGTATCAACAACCTCTTTGTAACGCTCTTCCTCTGTGATAAGACCACGTTTGTAGTTCTTTGTGATACGGTCAACAGTATCCTGAGCCTGCTTGATCATCTCCGGCTTCTGCGGCGGCACGGTCATATCGGAAATAGATACGGTCATGGCTGCACGTGTGGAGTATTTGTAACCCATAGACTTAACGGAGTCAAGTACCTCGGCTGTCTTTGTTGCACCGTGAGTATTGATAACCTTTTCAAGGATCTGCTTCAGCTGTTTCTTACCTACAAGGAAATCAACCTCAAGAAGCAGTTCGTTTCCAGGTACGCTTCTGTCCACAAATCCAAGGTCCTGCGGAAGGATCTCGTTGAACAGGAAACGTCCCAGTGTGGACTGAACATTGCCGCTTAAAACAGTTCCGTCCGGCATTGTCTTATGACAATGGACAATGATCTTTGTCTGGAGTGTGATGACCTTGTTCTCATATGCAAGAATTGCCTCGTTGACACTCTTGAAGAACTTGCCCTCACCCTTGTTTCCAGGTCTTTCCTGTGTCAGGTAGTAGATACCAAGGACCATATCCTGTGAAGGAACGGCTACAGGACCACCATCTGACGGTTTCAGAAGGTTGTTCGGTGATAACAGAAGGAAACGGCACTCTGCCTGTGCTTCCTGGGAAAGCGGAAGATGCACGGCCATCTGGTCACCATCGAAGTCTGCGTTGAACGCGGTACAAACAAGCGGATGAAGCTTGATCGCCTTACCTTCTACAAGGATCGGCTCGAATGCCTGGATACCCAGACGATGCAGTGTAGGTGCACGGTTCAGCATAACCGGATGCTCCTTAATGACGTCCTCAAGGACATCCCATACTGCCGGCTCAAGCTTCTCTACCATTTTCTTGGCATTTTTGATGTTGTGGGAAGTTCCGTTGGCAACAAGCTCTTTCATAACGAAAGGTTTGAACAGCTCGATAGCCATCTCCTTCGGAAGACCACACTGATAGATCTTCAGTTCAGGTCCTACGACGATTACAGAACGTCCGGAATAGTCAACTCGTTTACCAAGAAGGTTCTGACGGAAACGTCCGGATTTACCCTTCAGCATATCGGAAAGGGATTTCAGAGCTCTGTTTCCAGGGCCTGTTACAGGACGTCCGCGGCGTCCGTTATCGATCAGGGCATCTACAGCCTCCTGCAGCATACGCTTCTCATTGCGGACAATGATATCCGGAGCACCAAGCTCCAGAAGTCTTTTCAGACGGTTGTTTCTGTTGATGATCCTTCTGTAAAGATCATTCAGGTCAGATGTTGCAAAACGTCCTCCGTCCAACTGTACCATAGGACGAAGATCCGGCGGGATAACCGGGATAACGGTCATGATCATCCACTCAGGACGGTTGCCGGACTCACGGAAGGACTCCACAACCTCAAGACGTTTGATGATCCTTGCACGTTTCTGGCCAGTTGCATCTACAAGCTCTGCTTTCAGCTCTTCGGAATCTTTTTCAAGATCAATAGCCTGCAGAAGCTCCATGATGGATTCAGCACCCATACCTACACGGAATCCTTCACCGTAAGACTCACGTGCTTCCTGGTACTCACGCTCGGTGAGTACCTGTTTGTACATAAGTCCGGAATCTGCAGGATCCAGAACGATATAGTTAGCAAAGTAAAGCACTTTCTCCAGTGTTCTCGGAGAAATATCAAGGATCAGACCCATACGGGACGGAATTCCTTTAAAGTACCAGATATGAGACACCGGAGCTGCAAGCTCGATGTGTCCCATACGCTCTCTACGAACGGCAGATTTGGTTACTTCAACACCGCATCTGTCGCAGACAACGCCTTTATAGCGAATTTTTTTGTACTTTCCACAGTGGCACTCCCAGTCCTTGCTCGGTCCGAAAATCCTTTCACAGAAAAGACCATCCTTCTCAGGCTTCAAGGTTCTGTAGTTGATCGTTTCAGGTTTTAAAACCTCACCGTGTGACCACTCTCTGATCTTCTCAGGGGACGCCAGTCCGATCTTGATGGCATCGAAAGTCATTGGCTGATATGTTTCATTGGCGTTGGTTGTTTCTGCCATGTATTCTTTCCCCTTTCTTATTCCTCATCATCAAAGGACTCTTCAAACTCGATCATATCATCTTCGTCTTCCATGTCCTCATCTTCTTCTACATTGACAAGCTCTTCTCCGCTGAACTCCTGCTTGGTGTAGCCGTGTTTACCGAAGGACTCCTCATCTCTGCGTCCTCTGGAATCGCCCTCGATGACATGACGAAGATCAGTATCTCCGTAATCAGAGGTTTCCATAATGTGTACCTCTGATCCGTCCTCGCTGAGCACACGTACATCCAGACCAAGAGACTGAAGCTCTTTAAGAAGTACCTTAAAGGACTCAGGAATACCTGGCTCAGGAATGTTGTCACCTTTGATGATCGCTTCATAGGTCTTAACACGTCCGATCACATCATCAGACTTCACTGTCAGGATCTCCTGCAGTGTGTAGGAAGCACCATATGCCTCCAGTGCCCAAACCTCCATCTCTCCGAAACGCTGTCCACCGAACTGAGCTTTACCACCCAGAGGCTGCTGTGTTACCAGGGAGTATGGACCTGTGGAACGTGCATGGATCTTATCATCTACTAGATGATGCAGCTTCAGGTAGTGCATGTGACCGATCGTTACAGGGCTGTCGAAGTACTCGCCTGTACGTCCGTCACGAAGTCTTACCTTACCGTCTCTGGAGATCGGAACGCCCTTCCAAAGTGCTCTGTGAGCTTTATTCTCATCGAGATACTGCATAACATCCGGTGCAAGGATGTCTTTATATTTCTCACGGAATTCCTCAAAGTCTTCCGTATTAACGTAATCGTTGGCAAGCTCCAGAGTATCCTGGATATCAACCTCGTTTGCGCCATCGAATACAGGTGTTGCAATATTGAAGCCAAGTGCTTTGGCAGCAAGGCTCAAGTGGATCTCCAGGACCTGTCCGATGTTCATTCGGGAAGGTACACCCAGAGGATTCAGCACGATATCAAGAGGACGTCCGTTTGGAAGGAATGGCATATCCTCAACCGGAAGTACACGGGAAACGACACCCTTGTTACCATGACGACCAGCCATCTTATCACCAACGGAGATCTTTCTCTTCTGTGCAATATAAATACGTACTGCCTGATTTACTCCAGGGCTCAGCTCATCGCCGTTCTCTCTTGTAAATACCTTGGCATCTACGATAATACCATACTCACCGTGCGGTACCTTAAGGGAAGTATCACGTACCTCTCTTGCCTTCTCACCGAAGATAGCACGAAGGAGACGCTCCTCAGCAGTAAGCTCAGTCTCTCCCTTAGGAGTAACCTTACCGACAAGGATATCACCGGCACGTACCTCAGCACCGATACGGATGATACCGCGCTCATCCAGATCCTTCAGAGCGTCATCGCCGACACCCGGAACGTCACGTGTGATCTCTTCCGGTCCCAGCTTGGTATCACGGGATTCTGCCTCATATTCCTCAATATGGACAGATGTATAAACATCATTCTGTACCAGTTTCTCACTAAGAAGAACAGCATCCTCGTAGTTATAACCCTCCCAGGTCATAAATCCGATCAGCGGGTTCTTACCAAGTGCAAGCTCACCATTGGATGTAGACGGGCCATCCGCGATAACCTGTCCTGCCTCAACATGCTCACCCTGGAACACGATCGGTCTCTGGTTGTAGCAGTTGCTCTGGTTGCTTCGCATGAATTTAGTCAGATGATAATCATCTTTTGTTCCGTCATCATTCTTGATAGAGATATCTGTAGATGTGGAACGAAGTACTGTACCTGCTTTTCTTGCAACAACGCATACACCGGAGTCAACAGCTGTCTTGGTCTCCATACCTGTACCAACAACCGGAGCCTCTGTTGTAAGAAGCGGAACGGCCTGACGCTGCATGTTGGATCCCATCAGCGCACGGTTCGCATCATCGTTCTGCAGGAACGGAATCAGGGCTGTAGCAACGGAGAATACCATTCGCGGAGATACATCCATGTAATCGAACATGTGCTGCTCGTACTCCTGTGTCTCCTCGCGGTAACGACCGGAAACGTTCTTATGAATGAAGTGTCCCTCTTCATCCAGCGGCTCATTCGCCTGTGCTACATGGTAATTATCTTCCTCATCCGCTGTCATGTATACAACCTCATCGGTTACACGCGGGTTGGAAGGATCTGTTTTGTCGATCTTTCTGTACGGAGCCTCTACGAAGCCGTACTGATTGATCCTTGCATAGGATGCAAGGGAGTTGATAAGACCGATGTTCGGTCCCTCAGGAGTCTCGATCGGGCACATTCTTCCATAGTGGGAATAATGTACGTCTCGAACCTCGAATCCAGCTCTGTCTCGTGACAGACCGCCAGGTCCCAGTGCGGAAAGTCTTCTCTTGTGAGTCAGCTCTCCAAGCGGGTTGTTCTGATCCATGAACTGTGACAGCTGGGATGATCCGAAGAACTCTTTTACTGCTGCAGTTACAGGTTTGATATTGATCAGCGACTGCGGAGAAATACTCTCTGTGTCCTGTGTTGTCATTCTCTCACGTACCACACGCTCAAGTCTGGAAAGACCGATGCGGTACTGATTCTGAAGCAGCTCACCGACAGCACGGATACGACGGTTGCCCAGGTGGTCGATATCATCATCGTTACCAAGGCCATACTCCAGATGCATATTGTAGTTAATGGACGCAAGGATATCTTCCTTGGTGATATGTTTCGGGATCAGGTCGTGGATATCACGTTTGATCGCATCACATCTGTCCTCAAATGTGTCATTTTCTTCCAGAATTTTTTCGAGCACCGGGTAGTATACTAATTCTGTAACACCCAGGGACTTCGGATCCTCAAGCTCCGGCAGATAGTGACGGATATCAACCATAAGGCTGGAAAGGACTTTGATCTCTCTCTCCTCACCCTGGATCCATACGTACGGAACTGCGGAATTCTGTAATGTATCAGCAAGCTCTTTTGTAACAAGTGTCTCAGCCTCAGCAAGGATCTCACCTGTTGTTGTATCTACAACATCCTGGGAAAGCTTGTGGCCTACGATACGTTTATTGAAATGAAGCTTCTTATTAAATTTATAACGTCCGACTTTGGCAAGGTCATATCTTCTCGGATCGAAGAACATTGCCATGATCAGGCTCTCTGCGCTCTCTACTGCAAGCGGCTCGCCCGGACGGATCTTCTTATACAGCTCAAGGAGACCTTCCTGATAGTTTGTGGAGGTATCCTTTGTAAAGCTGGCAAGGATCTTTGGCTCTTCACCAAACAGATCAATGATCTCAGCATTGGTTCCAATGCCCAGTGCACGGATCAGAACAGTGATCGGAACCTTTCTTGTTCTGTCTACACGTACATAAAATACATCATTTGAATCTGTCTCGTACTCCAGCCATGCACCTCTGTTCGGAATTACAGTACTGGAAAACAGTCTCTTACCAAGCTTATCATGAGCGATCGCGTAGTAGATTCCAGGGGAACGTACTAACTGGCTGACAATAACACGCTCAGCACCATTGATAACAAAGGTACCCGTAGCTGTCATCAGCGGTAAATCTCCCATGAAAATCTCGTGTTCGTTGATCTCTTCTGTTTCCTTATTGATCAGCCTTACTCGAACCTTCAAAGGTGCGGCATAAGTCACGTCACGTTCTTTACACTGCTCGATGGAATATTTTGCATCTTTTTCATCGTATGTGAAATCGATGAATTCCAGACTGAGCTTTCCGCCGTAATCTGCGATCGGAGAAATATCATCAAATACTTCTTTTAAACCTTCGTCAAGAAACCACTGGTAGGAATCTTTCTGAACTTCGATCAGGTTTGGCATTTCCAGGACTTCTTTTTGTCTCTGGTAGCTCATACGCATGCTTTTTCCAGTTTTTACAGAACGAATTCTGTTTTTTTCCATTGACGTTTCACCCCTGTTTTTTTATTATTTATTACAACATGATCCCGCCTGACCTTTAGGCAGGCATATCTAGCCATAATATAGCATCCTCCACTTTAACATAAGAAAAAAAGTGTGTCAAGCACTTTTTTTGATTTTTTTACATTTTTCAAAAAAAAGATTCTGTTCCTTCTATACATACGATGTATGGATATCCGGAACAGAATCTTTTTTTATCACACATACTTACTTCACAATAGTATTTACTGTTACTGTATTTCCGTATTTATCTTTTGAGACAAGTTTCAGAGCAGTATTCTTTTTTTGCTTCTTTATTTTAATAACGTACTGTTTCTTTTTGTTTACGGATGATACACCCAGCTTTGTCTGTTTTCCGGAACGCTGCACATATGCAATAACTGTCTGGCTGCCTGATGCAGTTCCGCTTATAGCTGTACTTCTTGATGTAACAGCTCTGCATGAAGGACGGTTGATGCCGGTCCATCCTTTGCAGCTTTTTACATATACCGCCTGAACCTTTCCGTTTTCGCAAAATGTATTCTTTTTCATGACCGGTATTACAGATGCATATGCATAAACACCATTCCCCGTATTTTTCTCCGCACGGTTTCCTGATACTTCGGATACTTTTGATTTCCAGAGCAAAATACCACTTTTTGCATTTGATGTCACACGATTGCTTTTTACCCTGACTCCGCCGGCCACATACTCAATTTTCACGCCATGATTTTTGTTGGATAAACAGGTATTACCAAGAACATTATTGTTCTTTCCTGCATTTACACGTATTCCCGAGCCGACCGCTGATTTAACAGTATTCTTCTGTGCAGTGGATGAAGTATTTACAGATTGCAGATAAATTCCATCTCCGCCTGCTCCGGAAACAGCATTCCGCTCTACAAGATTTTTCTGTTTTGATCCTGCTGCATAGACAGAACCGGAGAGATAAATTCCCGTATTTGCAGTTCCGGACACTGTATTCCTGCTGATAACGCTTCCTCTGGAATCCTGGGCATAAATCCCAAAATTGGAATATGAAGAAGTTTTTTTCATTGTTACCTGATTATCTGTTACGGTATCTGTGTCAGTAAGAGACATGCTGATTCCGTTTCCATATCCGCTGATCTGATTATCTTCTACAGTCACACCTTTCACCGGATATATCTTTTTAGGGAGCACAGCTCCATCTTTTTTCATATTATAGCCTGAAACTTTTATACCACTGCAGATCCATGCAATTCCACCAATGCTGGTAGTTCTGGCAAGACTGATGTAGTTTCCTGCCACACGAAGATTCCTGTTTTTCAGCATGTCCGGCCCATCATCATAGCCTGGCGTCTGGTGTGTATTGCTGCTCACAGAAGAAATGTCCACTCCATTTCCCACATTTACCATGGTATTATTTTCTGCTGTAGAATCTTCATAATTCATAAACCTTATACAGCGTTTTTTTACATTATGGAAAGTATTATTCGTAACTGTGATCCTTTTATATGTTTTTCCGGACATCATACTGTGCGTTCCCAGCCCTGTAAAGACATCTTCGAACACATTTCCATCGATCACAAAATCTTCACAGGTCGTTCCATCATAAGGTCTGTACTGCGGAAAAACATTGCTCTCATCTGTACAGCAGTCGATCTGAATACATTCCTGTCCGCCTTCCACATAATTCTTATAATAGCCACTGAATGTACAGCCTGTGATCTTGGCATTTTTCACTCCGCCAAATTCCAGAAAATGAGATTTCAGATTATTAAGAAATGTAGCATTTTTAATCGTAACATTCGTAGCATGTCCAATGCAAAATCCCACAAATCCGCCTGGTGCATCCTTATTTTCCACACACTGATAATTGTAGTCCCAGGTTCCTCCATCGATCACAATGTTGCGATATCCATCATATCCGCCTTCTGAATCTTTGGTATTTCCAAGACGGAGGATCAGATGTTTGGTGGTAGACGTTTTTGTAATATTAGCGTCTCTTGCATATAAGTACATATTACTGTACATGCAAAGTGTACCTGTCAGTTCATAATTTCCCGGTGGAATTATGATCTTGCAGGGATTTTCATCTGTGGCCTGATCTTTCAGTTCAAGAAACAGTGTGTTCAAGGGTGCTGTGATATCCTGTCCTTCCTCAACTTCCAGAGTCACAGTCTGATAAGTTCCAAGTTCTCCATCTGAAGCATCTCCTGCGGAAAAATCCCCAGCAGCATTGGCATCATCTGTAAAATCAGCCTGTGCCTGACCTGCGCCTTCATCAGCTTTATTATTATCCGGCTCTGCGACGTTTTCTACATTACCGTTTTCCTGCTGAAGCTGAAGTTCTTCGGAACCGTTATCGCCGTTCTCCGTTCCTTCGGAAAAATCTGCCGGCAATTCTCCGCTGATACTGCCATCTGCTGTCTGAATATCCTCACTGCCAGCTTCCGTTGCTGCATTGTCAGAAATATTCTTATTTGTGTCAAAATCTCCATCTGTGCTTCCATCTGAAAATGTGTCTTCAGTTGAATTTTCCGATATTTCCTCATCCCCCGGTGCCTCTGATACATCCACTGCTTCTACAGCACCTGACTCTATTTTTGTCCAGGATGCCTGTGATGCAGGAACCACACTGCCATCGTTATCCAGCACAAGCGGATCCAGATCCTGTTCCGGCATATTTTCCTCTTCTTCAAGCTCCTCCTGCTGCTGCATTGCAGCTTCCTGAGCCCGAAGTTCATCCAGAGGATTTTTCACGTTTACAGTTATATTTTTTACATTTTTTCCGACAGACACTGTCTTGGCTGCCGTCGGAAAAGAAACTCCTGTGATTCCCAACGCAGCAGCAAGGATACAGGCCATTATTTTTCGTTTCATATTCCATCCACCCTTTCCTATCTCCTTTATTATCCTTTCTTTTTCTTCAAAAAGCAAGATTTACCCTGGATTTTTTCACTAAAAAAAGCTGCTGTGCCGCCGGTAAACCGGCAGTCACAACAGCCTTTAAAACTTCTGATCTGATCGGATTATTTAAGTGTAACCTTAGCTCCCTCAGCCTCAAGTTTAGTTTTGATGTCCTCAGCCTCAGCTTTGGATGCGCCCTCTTTAACAACCTTCGGAGCACCATCAACGATAGCTTTAGCCTCTTTAAGTCCAAGACCTGTAACCTCACGAACAACTTTGATAACTTTAACTTTGTTAGCGCCAACCTCTGTAAGCTCTACGTCAAACTCATCTTTCTCCTCAGCTGCCTCGCCTGCTGCACCTGCTGCTGCTACAACAACACCTGCTGCTGCGGAAACGCCGAACTCTTCCTCACAAGCTTTTACAAGGTCATTTAACTCTAATACAGATAATTCTTTGATTGCTGCAATAAATTCTTCTGTTGTTAATTTTGCCATTTTAATTTCCCTCCATTTATAAATTTTAATTAATAATCATGCGGTCGTTATGCCGCCAATTGCACGTTGCTGGGATTACTCAGCAGCTGCTGCGTCAGCTCCGCCGTTCTGCTCTGCGATCTGATTAAGCACACGAGCGAAGTTTGCGATCGGAGACTGCATGCTTCCAAGCAGTTTTCCAAGAAGTTCCTCTCTTGAAGGAATTGTGGACAGTGCCTGAATTCCGGCCTGATCATTGTAGTTACCTTCAACTACACCTGCGATCAGCTCCAGTGCCGGGAACTGTTTTGCATATTTAGCAAGGATTCTTGCCGGAGCAGTTGCGTCTGTCTCGGAGATAGCGATCGCATTTGTGCCATGTAAATGATCACTGAGGCTCTCAAATGCTGTACCCTCGAATGCACGACGCATCATGGTATTTTTGTATACCTTGTACTGAACACCAGCTTCTCTTAACTCTTTACGAAGAATTGTATCCTGCTCAACTGTAAGACCGCTGTAGTTTACAAGTACAACAGACTGTGCGTCTTTAATGCTGTTAGAGATCTCTTCTACGATTGGTTGTTTCAGTTCTACTTTTGCCATGAAATGGTACACCTCCTTATAGATTTTGTATACCGCCGTCGCAATAAGTCAATCTGTTTAAAAAAAGACCTTACTGCTTCGCAATAAGGCCTTGTGTAATCTTAACTCAGAATACTTGGACCTCGGTAGGCGTTTTAATCCTTATGCCTTACGGCACCTACTGTCTTCGGCAGCGTTCTTAGGTACAATACCATAACAGTGCCGGGTGTGTCAAGTATTTTTTTAAGATTTTTTCAAAATTATTTAGTACCAAAAATACGATCTCCGGCATCTCCAAGTCCCGGGCAGATGTAAGCGTTCTCATTGAGCTCTCTGTCAAGGGAACCACAGTAGATCTGTACATCCGGATGTGCCTCATGGAGACGTTTCAGTCCCTCAGGAGCTGCGATGATACACATAAACTTGATATTCTTTCCGCCCTGTTTCTTGACAAAATCAATGGCAGCTTCGGCAGAACCGCCGGTTGCAAGCATCGGATCAACGATCACTGAAATACGCTCGTCAATAGATTCAGGAAGCTTACAGTAATACTCATGGGGCTCATGTGTTACCGGATCACGGTAAAGTCCCACATGTCCGACCTTTGCAGACGGTACCAGTGTGAGAATGCTGTTTACCATTCCAAGTCCTGCACGGAGGACCGGGATCACTGCCAGCTTCTTACCTGAGATCATCGGTGTCTTACAGGTTTCTATCGGTGTCTCGATTTCCACTTCCTCTGTAGGAAGATCACGAAGCGCCTCATATCCCATCAGGATTCCGATTTCCTCCACCAGTTTACGGAACTCGTTTGTTCCTGTATTTTTATCACGGAGCATTGAAATTTTGTGTTTGATCAGCGGGTGATCCATAATATAAACATTTTTCATTTTTTCCATCGTGATTTCCTCTCTTTGTCTGTGTTTTTTGTAAAGCGAAACTTCTCATTCCACTCTGCTTCATACACCGGAACGCAAGTCTTTCGCTTTTCTGTATTCATCTTTCTACATTATAATATATATGGCACTTTTTCAAAAGGGGGGAAAAACTATTTTCCCTGGCGTTCCAAAACCTGATCGATAGCATAGGCCACACCAAACTCATTGTTGCTCTTTGTGATGTATTTTGCTGCCTTTTTGATCTCCGGAACTGCATTTTCCATTGCAACGGTTGCGCCGAAATCCATGGAGATCATGGAATAATCATTAAGGCTGTCACCAAGAACCATCACCTCATCCATGGTATATCCCAGAGACTCGATATATTCTTTCAGCACCGGGCCTTTCTGCGCCTCTACTGCTGTAATCTCCTGATTATATATAAAGGAAGAAGCCACTGCAACGGCTGGATTTTCTTTCAGCTCATCGCTGAGTTTCTCCAGCTGCTCCACATCTGCCGCAAAAATGAAGATCTTATATACCGGCGCACCGCTGCTCTCCAGGGAACGGATATCGGAAATCCCTTTCGTGTTTCCGGCGATCCTGCGGTACTGCGGGGATTTCCGTACAATCTCCTCGCTGGTATCTATGTCCATATTGAAAAGACGGATCTGCTGAATGATCCCGTCTTCAATTTCTTTCTTTGTTCCAATACGGTAATCATAGCGATCCGTAAAAAATGCTACAGATACCGGGTATTTTTTTGCCGTATTGTAGACCTCCTCACACAGCTCAATAGAGATCGGTGTACTCTTTACAACCTCCTGCTGCGGATTCCGTACTTCAGCACCACTGCTCACCACATAATCACAGGTCAGCCCTGTTCCCTTCAGCTCCTCCATGGCACCGGGAAAATTCCGGCCGGTGGCAACCATAAAACGGATTCCCGCATCGCAGGCACGCCTGATCGCTGCAAGGGTTTCCGGTGCGATCCTATGGTCATCACCAAGAAGTGTGCCGTCCATATCACTTGCAATTACTTTTATCATGAAAAATTTCTCCTTTTATCTGTAAAAATTCCGGTCAATCATTCGGATCCATATCATCCATAGCAAATATGTTCTTTTTTCGGAGAAATTATATCTTATATTATTGCAAAATACAATGATTTTTGCGACAGGCATATGCCTTTCTGATTTCAGAAATACATGGTATAATGAGATTTCATAAATCTGTCCGATGTCGGTCAAGCGTATATCCGCAATCCGCGTCGCTGCTTGATCCGGTTAAGTGAATAACCCCATCCACATGTACTACATAGATTTGCATCAAATAAATGCTCTTCAGTTAAGTCAGTCAATCAGAAAACAGGAGAATATTATGTCAACTTATTTTTTTCATTCCAAAAGAAGCCGCTCGCATTCCCGTTTCTTCTATTTAATATTGTGCACAGTCCTTGTCTGTCCAATACTCCTTTTCACAGGCTGCGGAAATATCACGGATGCAGATACATCCACCACCGGAAATGAGCCTATCAGTATCAGCAGTATCAAATTGAATACAGCTGTACAGATCACAATTTACGATTCTCAGGATAAAGCTCTCCTGGATGACTGTCTGGCACTGTGCGATAAATATGAGCTGATCTTCAGCCGGACAAATGAGAAAAGCGAGCTTTATAAATTAAATCACCGCAAAAATACATCGGATAAAGATACCAATACCGACCGGCAGACTACTCCATATCCGGTCAGCGGCACAGCAGACACCTGGCATATATCTGAAGACCTTGCCGCTCTGCTTTCTGAAGGACTCGATATCACCAGGGAATCCGACGGTGCCTTTGACATCGCCATTGCGCCTTTGACCTCTCTCTGGGATTTCACAGCAGAAGACCCGAAGGCTCCGGATGATGCAGATATTCAGAAAGTTCTCCCCCTGTGCAGCTCCGACGGCGTCACCATTGACGGGCAGGATATCACACTTCCCTCTGATGACATCCAGTTCGATGTAGGCGCCATTGCCAAAGGCTATATTGCAGACCGCCTGAAAGATTTTCTGGTAAAAAAAGGCGTAAACAGTGCTATCATCAACCTTGGCGGCAATGTCCTCTGCATCGGCTCAAAGCCCAACGGCACTCCCTTCAAGATCGGCATCCAGAAGCCTTTTGCAGATCGCAACGAAACCGAAGCCGTTATGGATATCACCGGAAAATCTGTTGTATCCTCCGGAATTTATGAGAGGTGCTTTAAGCAGGGCGGTAAATTATATCATCATATCCTGAATCCCCAAACCGGCTATCCTTATGAAAACGGCCTGATTTCTGTGACGATCATCTCCGACCAGTCTGTGGACGGCGATGCCTTAAGCACCACCTGTTTCGCCCTTGGTCTGGAGGACGGACTGAAATTTGCGGAGAAAAAAGGCGTGCAGGCTGTATTTATCACAGAAGATTATGAACTGCATTATACGGACGGATTCCAGGATGAGATCAATGTCACTGATGTGGAATCCTGAACCATGAAATCTTTTTCAGTAACAACCAAAAACCTTACGGATAGACCATATTTGTCACATAAGTCTGCGGATAATCTTTCAGAAGATTTGCCATTGCTGTCTGTGTCTGTGTCGTTGAAAATGGCTAGGATGGACCGTCCCACAGACATTCATAATCTGCCTCCGTACCGTGGATGTCTCTGTTCCGCAGTTGTAGGGCCACAGGGGGAGGCAAAACCTTCCGGATTCACAATCTGCTCCCAAGCTTCTTCATATCCCTTATCCGGAAGTTCAAAACACCATGGGATAAATCCGAGCAAACAGTGATCTTCTGGAAGCAGATAATGCCGAAGATGGCCTGAAGATCATTCTCAAAGAGCATCCTGACATTATTATCACAGATATGAAAATGCCCGTCATGGACGGAATACAGCTCTAAAAAAAGCCGGAAGAACTTCACATCGACAGCAAAATCAGTGTGATCAGCGGATTCAGCGATTTCAAATATACAAGACTTGCGATCCAGGCCGGTGTTATTGATTACATACTGAAGCCTGTTGATCCCCAGAATTTGAACAATGCGCTTTCAGCCACAATTTCTCAGTTGGAAAGTGAAGCAGGCAAAACTGGGACTTCCGATTCTGCTTCATCACCCGAACCCTGCTCTGCGTTCACCAGTAGGGTAATCAGTGATGTTTTTGATTATATCAATGCACATTATCTGGAAAATATCTCCCTGGCCGATATTGCAGAATCTTTTTTCTAAGTAAGGAGCATCTGTCCAGATTGTTTTAAAAAAACGTCAGAATCTTTTTTCCTATACTATGCAGTTAAAGCTCACCGAGGTGAAACGGCTTCTGCAGTCTACGGATATAACTCTCGACGACATTGCCTGGCATCTTGGTTTCAGCAATGGAAATTACTTCAGCAAGGTTTTTAAAAAGAACTGTCAGATGTCTCCCAGTGAATACCTGAACGTACAGCTATAGTTCTTCAGAAAACTTTTCTCCGATAAAAAGTAGCTGTAACTGAGCGTATTCGTTCAGTTACAGCCACTTTATTCAATATTATTATATTCAGTTATTGATCATATCCGGCCAGGAAAGAATCTCTGCAGAAATCTTCTCTTCATAATCTCCGTCAATGTCCTCACTTCTTCCAGCCGCATAAATATTGGTCTCGGCACCCCAACCGTTGTCCTCGTATTCCCATACATGGAATTTCAGTCCACGGAACATGAAATCCAGACTTCCGCAACCATCTTCCTCTGTGTATTCGAATGTGATATTTTTTTTGTTCAGAGCATCCTGTACTTTCTGTAAACGCATATAATATCGCTCCTTCCACACCTAAAATCTTCCTTTATACACAAAGTATAACATGTTGTGATTTTTGACACAAGTCAAGGATGAAAGTGCCTGTGAGCTGCAGATAGCTCAGGCCCAGTAGAGTCTCATTCCAAACTCATGGCTCATACGGTCCGGATGCCCATCAACTCTTGAAAGCAAAGTACAGATATCCTGATAGGTATTCTTTGCCATACATTTACCGCTATTATCAGAAAGAATTAGTGTAAGGTTCCACTTCTTGCCTTTTCCGTATTCTTTCTCAAAGGTTTTTACCATGACACGGCTGTCTGCCGGAACTTCTGCTTTAACACTTCCCTTTTCCACCAGTTCTCCGTTCAATGTTTCTGTAATGATCCATGTAAGTTCACACTCTCCCAGAGCTCCATCTGTATCATTTACAATATACAGACTGTCCAGATAATCTTTGTGCTTTGCAAAAGCACCCACTGGTGCGTTGCTTTCCAGTATAGCCTGAAGACCCTTTTTGGGAATTCCCCACCAGTCATATAATCCGTAGAAGCTCTGAGGACACAGATCGATAAACATAAACTGTATATATCCTGAGCAAGGTTCATATTTCTGGATCCTGTAATGCTCTGTATAATATTTCAGAAGCTTATACTGATATTCCTGGATCTTCGGGATATCATCCACCAGTTTTTCCAGACGATGATATACCGCCGGAACAGTTTTCAGATTTTCACTGCTGCCCGGTGCATCAAATCCGTACTCTGTATTCAGCTTTTCTGTCTGCTCATAAATATCTGCATATTCTCCACCGCATAAAGAACCCAGATAATTATGGCTGTCCCCGCTAAGCAGATCGTCTTCGCAGAAAGAACCCTTGATGATCGGTCTGCCCGGATCCATCTTCTGTACTTCCCTGTACAAAGCAGGTCCCGGATTTTCCTCCATAAATCTCCTTCTCACATTTCCATCCGGATCAATACATCCCGGTTCATTCATAATGATCCAGCAGATCAGAGACGGATGATGCTTCAGAAGTTTCACATTTTCTCTGTAAACATCTGCAAATCTCTGCGCCCATTCATCTGTTGAAGGATGCGTCCAGTTGTACTCCGAATCCTGAAAAACTGCAATTCCCAGCTCGTCACACAGATCATAAAAAACTTCCTGCTCTGTGTGGACATGTACTCGTACCAGATTAAAACCTGCCGCCTTTACATTAAGAAGATCTCTCAGGTACCGTTCCTTTGTCATTGCAGAAATATAACAATCCGGAAAATAAGAGGTTCCTCTTATATACAGTTTCCTGTTATTAAGCCAGAATCTTGTTATTTTTTCATTACGCTCAATCTGAATGTCCCGAAAAGCAAAATTCGTTGTTCTGCTGCTCAGTATGTCTTTTCCCCTGCTTAACGTAAGTTCTGCCTGATACATCCAGGGATAACCATGATCCCATGTGGACCACAGTCTGACATCTTCCACTTTAAGCTCACATTTAAAACCTGTCTCTGCTTTCTCTGCCATTATCTGAACAGTTTTTTCTGCCTTTATAAGACCGGACTCTTTTTCCCGGATCTTTACATTAAAATCATATGTCTCCCCGGATTTCAGACCTCGCGCTTCAGTTTCCACATATACGTCTGCTTTCCTTACATCCGGATCCAGTTCATACTTCAGATCTGTCTGATCTTCCAGAACACCTTCTTCTGTCAGGATCAGTTCCACTTTTCCGTAGATTCCTACAGGATTTACATCTCTCTGGATAAATGTATCAGAATGTTCGTAGGTACCTTTTACCATATTTCTTTTTACCAGGTGGGTTCTGGAATCCTGTGCATCCAGCTCCACCTCATCATCCCATGGAGAACTTACCTTTACAATGAGATAATTTTTCTCTCCAAAAACAAGCTTATCTTTTACATTAAAGGAAAATGGAGCGGAATATCCTTCATGCTCTCCAAGAAATTCTCCGTTAATCCATACTTTTCCATAATAATCAACATTGGTAAATTTAAGGACAGCATCCGTAACTTTCTGATCCGGAACTTCAAACTCTGTTTTGTACCACCAGGGCGCCTGATTGAAATATCTCAGTTCACGCCCGAAATATGGCTGTCTGGCATAGATAAGCTGCAGATGTTTCAGTTCCTCCAGTTCCTCCCATTCAGACACCTGGGAACCTACGGAAGTATCCGCTTCCCTGGCAGCATAAAGCCCGGTCTTTTCCCCTGTATCATGAACATCCTGCAAAATTTTCCATCCTTGTTTCAATTCAATCCTTGTTTCCATTTCAGCCTCCTAACTCTTGACCGCACCTGCAGCCATACCTTCGATTATGTTTTTGTTAAGAATAAAATACACGATCAGTGTAGGCAGGATCGATATTACGATCGCCGCAAATGTACTTCCCCAGTCCACTCTTCCGAACTGCCCCACAAAGTCATTCAGGCCAATTGGCAGAGTTTTCATATCAGAAGATGAGATAAATGTATTGGCATATGTAAATTCGTTCCATACAAAAACAAAATTGTATGTAAGAACTGTCATTGTAGTATTTTTAGCCATAGGTACCACGATCTTGCGGAATGTGGTTCCCATTGTGGCACCGTCAATAACTGCTGCTTCCAGAAGAGAATCCGGCATAAATTTAAAAAATCCGGTGTAAAGATAGATACACATTGGAAGTCCGAACCCGATCTGCGGAAGCACCAGTGCCCAGTATGTATTTCTCAGTCCGATCCTGTTATAAATCTGGAACATGGGTATAAGGCAGGAAAAAATAGGCACCATCATTCCAAACAGGAAAAATGCCATCAGTGCATTGGCATATTTTACCTTTACCTTGCTGATCACAAATGCAACCGGGCATCCCAGGACTACGATGCCAAGAAGTGTGAGAACTGCCACAACCGTACTGTTAAGAAAATATCTTGGAATGGATGAGATCGTCAGTGCGCTGATATAGTTTCCAAGATAAAATCCTGATGGCAGGGCATACTGTGCAGTATATGTCATTTCATCCGGTGTTTTCAGACTGGAGCAGATAACCCAGAAAATAGGGTAGACCTGTATCATGACAAAAATAAGGATCACTACATAGAACACAGCACGAATAGGTATATTTTTTCTTGATTTTATCATTCTGACCCATCTCCTTTCGCCGATCCCAGGCATTTCTGTATAATCCCTACTGCTACCAGACATTCAATGACCAGAAAAACGGACAATGTACTTCCATAGCCAAAGTCAGCCGAATTAAAAGCGGTTTTATACATATAAGTTGCCACCATCTCTGTTGATCTGGATTTATTGTCAAGAATATAGAATACATCAAAGGTTTTCAGACAACCATTTACAAGCATTACAATGACAATGCTGAATATATTTTTCACCAGTGGAAGCTTTATGTAACGATACTGTTGAAAAACATTGCAGCCATCCATTGTAGATGCCTCGATCACATCCTTTGATATGGATACAAATGCGGAATAAAAAATGATCATGTACAGACCACAGTATTTATATCCATCGATCAGGGTTATGGTAATCAGCGCTGTATGGGAATTTGCCAGCAAAGCGATAGGTTCCATTCCCAGTTTTTCCATCACATAGCAAACCAGGCCCTGGGGCTGGACAGAAAGCATTTTGGAAAAAATCTGGCAGATCGCCATAGATGAAATGATACATGGAATAAAATAAATAACCCGCAGAATATTTCCACCTTTGGAAATATGTGTAAGCAAAATTGCCAGGATCAGTCCTGCACATAACTGGAACAAACTTCCCAATACAACAAATTTAAGATTATTTACAACAGCCTCACGAAATGTCTCATCCTGAAACATCCTCACATAATTTTCCAGTCCGATAAACTTCATATCACCGATTCCATTCCAGGAAAAAAGGCTGTAACCCATTGACCACAGAATTGGGATGATAACAGTAAGAATATATACGAACAGTGCAGGAAGAACAAACGGTAAAGGCTGGATTTTATTTCTGGGCTTCATATCCTCTCCCCTTTCATACGCAGATGCAGATAAAATTCCGCATCTGCGTATTCTCTCAGTTATTCTTCAGTGTCAAAATAATCAGATGCATACTGTTCTACAGCTTTGTCCATGTTTTCGCAGAACTCTTCAGGAGTTGATTCTCCCATTCCAAGGCTTGCCAACTCTTTTCTGTAAACCTCGTTTGTAGAAGGATCCAGACGAACATCCCAGCACTGGGCAAAAGTGCCGCAGTTCTCAAGATCACTTAAAATCTGCTGTGTAAGCTCCGGAAGCTTCTCCGAATCACTTGGCATCATGGATGGAAGCATATTGAACTCATACATTGCCGTATCAGCAAAATTATCCCATACATAACTGATGAAATCTTTCATCTCATCACTCATGGAATCCTTGAGAATGGCAGTTCCGATTCCACAATTCGCATAGTAATCATTTTCTCCTGTAGCGGTTCCTTCGCTGTCTACAGGAAGTTTGAACATGGAAATGTCATCTTTAAGATTTCCCTCATCATCTGTAAGATCCGGTGTATCCCATGTTCCGGTGTATAACATTGCCGCACCACTGTTCAGAAACAGATCCATCTGTGCGGTAGTATCTGAACTTGTCCATCCTTCACTGAAATACTGGGCTATATCCTGTGTATACTGGGCTGTTGCGATACCTGTCTCAGAATTAAATTTTTCTTTTCCCATTCTTGCATTGTCAATGAAGTCATTTCCTTCCAGTCTGAAAGCCTTAAATGCAGGATAACGCATGATCATGTCGTAATTTCCTGCGGATATCGGGGTCATTCCCGCATCTTTCAGCTTCTTGCACACATCCAGGAGGTCTTCCAGTGTCTGAGGTGTTTCAGTAATTCCGGCTTTTTCAAACATGTCTTTGTGATACCAGAAATACTCTACATTTCCCTGCCAGGTCATAAGGTAATTGCTTCCGTCACTGAGTTTCGGATAATTCAGTGCAATATCAAAGAACTTGTCTTTGATACCCAGTTCATCATAAAGGTCATCCACACTGTAGATCAGATCCTTTTTGCAAAGTCCTTCAAAAAATGCCTCCGGATCTGCGTCAAACCAGTCCGGCAGTTCATTGCTGGATGCAAGGATCTTGATCTTCTGAAGATATGTTTCTCTGTCTGCAATAGACTCTACATTGAATTCAAAATCCGGGTGATCTTTTTTATAATCTTCTGCAAGCTTCTTCAATGTTTTCAGTGCCGCATCTGTTTCGCCCCTGGCACTGATATAATTGATCACAAGTGGTTCGGAATCCTCTTTTTTATCTGCCCACACATTCATCATGCTGAATGAAGAGAGACACATCATTGTGGCAAGTGTAGCAGCCATCACTTTTTTTAATTTCATTTTCGTCCTCCTTTTGGTACATTTCTATTCATCCGGATTGAATATTTTGTTCCGCTTTCCTTATCAATGAGACCATTATATTAAATCCGTCCGGAAAAGTACATGGAAAATCTTCGCTGTACCTGGAATATTTTCTCCAATCATTTTCCAACACTTGTGAAAATTTTTCCCTTATTATATAATGTAGCCAATAAAACCAGGGGGGATTCCATGATAGAAAATCTGAAAAAAAAGGCATTTCAATTATTTTTAGGAATCAGTCTGAAACGCAGGCTTTTTATTACATATCTGCTGCTCAGTTCTCTGATACTTATGCTTACTTCCGTGTTTTTTTATACTGCCTCCAAAAAAGTACTGATCAAGCGTGCCGCACTTTCCAGCCAGCAACAGCTATCCCTGATCACCAGCAACCTTGGAGAAAAGATCGATCATATATCAAACTATGCCATCACTCTTTCCATCAACAGCAATATCGCCGATGTTTTAAAAGAAAATCCCACAGTTCCCGAAAACACACTGGAACATTTTCTGGTAAATTCCGAACTTACAAACCAGGCCCAGCGTATTATCGGACTTCACAAAAACATCTATGCCTGGGATATCCTGGATACGGAAAACCACTGGTTTCACAGCAGTACCACAGAAACAGATCAGCTTGATTCCATTTTAGGTTCTGAAATCCTTGACAGCCTTCAGACTAATCTGGCCTTTCAGTTTCTCGGGCCCTTCCAGATAAGCGGGGAACCAACCTTTGTAGCCTTAAAAAGTATTACAAACATTGATAACACCAAATATCTGGGCGCCCTGGTCCTTCTGATCAGGGAAACAAATATTTCCTCTGCATTCCGCGATCTTCCGGACAGCTCTTCCAGGGATTTCTATATTACTGATGAAAACGGACAGATACTTTCCTCGTCTTCATCCAGAGGTATTTATAAAGACTTCTCATCCTACACAAAAATCAGTTCAGAGAATTATAAAACCCTGACAGAAACCGACAGGCAGTTTTTTTCCGTAGACGGCACTAACACTCTTTTTATCTGCAAATCCTATCCTGCCCTGAACTGGAATGTTATCAACCTGATTCCTCTGGAAAGCCTGCCTCTGGATCATATGGTGATCCTGCACAATATTCTTCTGATCAGCATTGTAGTGTTCATTTTATCTGTATTTTTTTCCATATTATGTACAGGTACTGTCACCGCACCTATACAGAGACTTGTAGAAAAAATGAAATCTGCGTCTGCCGGAAAGCTGAATATTTCTGCCAGTTACTCTTCAAATGATGAACTTGCAGTTCTCTATAACCAGTTTAACCTTATGATGCAGAAGATCCAGACATTACTTAACGATATCTATGAGGAACAAAATGCCAAACAGAAAATGGAAATACGTCTTTTACAGTCCCAGATCAATCCCCATTTTCTTTATAATACTTTAAACACCATCAAGTCTCTCATAGAACTTGACATGAATGATACCGCAGTAAAAGCAGTGTCTGCCATGTCATCTTTCTACAGAAACTCTCTTTCAAAGGGACAGTTTATCATTCCTCTGCGCCAGGAGCTGCTTCTTACAGAACAGTATCTTTATATCCAGAATCTACGGTATATAGATTTTGTTGATTACGAGATCACCTATGAGCCGTCCTGGGAGGATCATGGGGCAGAGATACCCAAGCTGACCATACAGCCTGTTGTGGAAAATATTTTTGTCCACGGACTTACCAGCCAGCTATGCCATATTCACTTAAATGTTTCTATCAGAAATGGTACCATCTGTATTTCTGTTTCTGATAATGGTTCCGGTATCCCGCCGGAAAAACTTGCCGAACTTAACCGTTCTATCAGAGACTTCAAAACTGCTCGACATTCTTTCGGGCTTCCAAGTATCAACCACAGGATTGCTCTTCTCTACGGTGAAAATTACGGACTCACCATCGAAAGTTCACCTGAAAAGGGAACCACTGTAACCATAGTAATACCTGACAAAAAATCTGATTGAGGGGGAAATATAAATTGAAAACACTTGTAATTATTGACGATGAAATTTTTTTCAGAAAATCTCTGATCAATTTTCTTGAAAAACAAAACATTTATAACATTGCAGGGGAAGCTAATAACGGACAGGCCGGAATCCAGCTTATTGAAAATGTCAAACCCGATATTGCCCTTGTGGATATATCCATGCCGGTTATGAGCGGTCTGGATATGATTGCAGCTCTTGGAACAGACTGTCATACCAGGTTCATCCTTTCCACAGGATACGAAGATTTTGACTATGCCAAAAAAGCCATCTCTCTTCAGGTCCGCGGATACCTCCTGAAGCCATTGGATCACCGGGAGCTTATGGAGACACTCCAGAAAGTAAGTGACGAGATCGATCAGGAAAATTCCAGAAACAGTTATGTGAATAATTATTTTCAGTTCCGCGATCTGTATACACGGCAAATGCAGCTTAATTTCTTCCAGAAGGTGATCAGCGGAACAACCATTTCCCCGGATGATCTGGAAAAAATTCCGATTCATAAAACTTCCGATTATCTTACCATTCTTATGGAGATCCACAATGCCAATCCGGAAATATGGGATGAAAAAGGTGATTTTTCTCTGCTCCACACCATCCTGG
>NZ_WQQD01000033.1:0-8454 GCF_018785605.1 Blautia sp. MCC270 | reverse complement strand
CTTGCAGCCGCTCAGACAGCGGACTTTTGAAAAACAACGCAGATTTCCGCCAGCCAAGAATCAGCTCCCCTCCTGCAGAGTCCGGCGACAGGCAGCACACGCCTCACGGGCTGGTTTTTCAAGGCGGCAGGGGAGGGTGGTTACTCCACCGGCAGATCTCTGTGTTCTACGCTGGTGGAGAATACGATCTGTGTTTTGGTGCGGCCGAACTGCTGGAGTTCGTTGATGAAGTGGTCCAGTTCCATGGTGGAGCGGAAGGATACTTCGATGAGCATGGAGTAATCGCCGGTGACGCAGTTGCATTCGATGACGTTTGGGATGGACTGGATGAAGGGATAAAAGTCTTTTTTTTGGTTGGGTTCTACTTCCAGGTTGATGAATGCTTTTATATGATAACCGAGAAATACTGGGTTGATCTGGGCGTGGTAGCCTGTGATCAGCCCGTTTTTTTCGAGGTGTTCGATCCTGGCGGAGACAGCGGGGGAGGAAAGGAAGACTTCCTTTGCGATTTCCTTTACCGGGGTGCGGGCGTTCTTCTGAAGCATTTCGATGATCTTTCGGTCGATGTTGTCGAGTTTGTGTTCCATGTAGAATGTCTCCTTTCAATGAAAAAAATGTTATTTGTAACTGGTACAGAGCTGCGTAGGGAAGTGGATTGAAAATAGGTATTTCTGTATTGATTATACTGCGTGTGTTATCACAACACAAGAAACGACTTAATAAAAATAAGAAAAATAAAAGAAACTCTTAAAAAGATTAATATAAACTATTGAAAAACACGGATAATCATGGTTTTCCCTTAAAAGTATTTACAAGCCACAAAGAAAGTGTTAGTTTCTTAGACGTCAGAAAAACAGCTGCTGATAAAAATGAAAATAACAGAATGATTTGTAAACAGTGAATATCCGTCGGACTGAAAAATGAGATCAGAGGGCGGAGCAAATCAGATGTGCACAGGATCAGAAGAAAGAAGAGGGATGATAAAATGACAACAGAAACAAGACTGGAAGCAGATTCGATCGGAACTATGGAAGTGCCTGCAGAGGCTTATTACGGAGTTCAGGCTTTAAGGGCAAAACAGAATTTTCCTATTACAGGTACAAAGCTTCATCCGGTATTCATCAGGAACCTGGCACAGATTAAAAAAGCAGCAGCTATCACTAATAATAATGCAGGGCTTCTTCCGGAGGATAAGGCAGACGCCATTGTCAGAGCCTGTGATGAGGTGATCGCCGGAAAATTGGCAGAGGAATTTATCGTAGATGCCATTCAGGGTGGTGCCGGAACCAGCGCAAATATGAATATGAATGAGGTAATCGCAAACAGAGCCGGTGAGATCCTCGGATGTCCGAAGGGTAGCTATAAAATGGTCCATCCAAATGATCACGTAAACATGGCGCAGTCCACCAATGATGTGATTCCGACGGCCGGTAAGCTTACCGTTCTGGATCTTCTTGCACCTCTGGAAAAAGCACTGGTAAGACTTGAGAAGGAGCTTGCAAAAAAGGCAGAGGAGTTCGATGATGTGATCACTATGGGACGTACACAGCTTCAGGATGCAGTTCCGATCCGCCTTGGTCAGGTGTTCCACGGTTATGCGTCCATGGTTTCCAGAGACAGGAAACGTATCGAAAAGGCTCACAGGGAAATGTACACCGTAAACCTTGGAGGAACTGCAGTGGGAACTGCTATCAACGTTTCCGATTCTTATTTTTATAAGATCGTGCCAAATCTGGAAAAGCTTACAGGTTATCCGCTGAAACAGGCCGAGGACCTTTTTGACGCAACAGAAAATCTGGACGGCTTTGTTGCCGTATCCGGTGTGGTAAAAACCTGTGCGGTGGATCTTTCCAAGATGTGCAACGATCTTCGACTGATGTCTTCCGGCCCGAAAACCGGATTTGGGGAGATCAATCTTCCAGCAAAGCAGAATGGGTCTTCCATCATGCCAGGTAAGGTAAATCCGGTCATTCCGGAGGTAGTAAGCCAGGTTGCTTTCCACATCGTAGGACATGATACCACCATTACCATGGCGGCAGAAGCCGGACAGCTGGAGTTGAATGCTTTTGAGCCGGTTGTATTTTGTAATCTTTTTGAATCCATTACGACTCTGGAAAAAGCGGTGGATACCCTGATCGTAAACTGCATCACAGGAATTACCGCAAACCGCAAACACTGCAAAGACCTGATGGAAAGCAGTGCAGGAATCGCAACGGCTCTTTGCCCGCATATTGGCTACAAGGCGTCTGCAACCATCGCAAAAACTGCAGTAAAAACCGGCAAGTCTGTCCGGGAAATTGTTCTGGAACAAGGGATCATGACTGAGAAAGAGCTGGAAGAGGTTCTTGATCCGTATCTGATGACAGAAGTCGGAGAAGAGCGGAAAGAGGATGAAGCAAGAAGAAAAGCCTGCTGAGAAAGCTATCTGTACCAACGTATGACGGGAACGTCTGATGCAGCAATTCATTTCAGAGCAGCTGAACCTGATGCGGGATTTTATGGAAATGCTATAGGCAGATCAGGAATGAGATATCAATGAGTACTATAAGGAGACTTGCCACAGTGCAGGTCTCCTTTTATAATGGAAGAAACGTGATAAGAAAAGAAGGGAAAACACATGCTTAAACGAACTGCCATTCGGGCACTTTGCAATACAACGGCATATCAGAGAGGCCTTGATATCTACCGTACCGGAAAGAGGATCCAGTCGCTGGATATTAAGTCGGAAGGAGCTGTGGATAAAATATCTGCAGCAGTGAAGGGAAGTGGGCGTAATGTATACAATACAGGCTTTCAGTATGATACAGAAGCGGACCGCATAAAAGAAGCATACTGTGACTGCCCGGTCTTTCGCAGCTATTCCGGGATCTGTAAGCATTGCGTGGCAGTGCTTCTGGAATATGGAGACCGTAAGGCCTATGAGCGTGTGGAAATCCGCAGACAGCAGGATGAGGAACAGAAGCAGGCAGAGTTATTCAGCGGAACAGCATTTCCGGCTGCTTTATCCGGACCAGGGCAGCCTGCAACGAAAACCACCGTTGAGCTGAAAAGCCTCCTTAATCGCCAGCTATACAGCCGTATGCTTCCGTTTTCCGGGGATCCGTATTTTGGCAGGGTGGAGCTGGAAACCTGCCTGAAATTTAATTCTGTGAGAAATTGTTTTACCGTGGAATTCCGCGTTGGCTGTGAGAAAAAATATATCCTCAAGGACGTGTTGGCCTTTGTGTGGAATCTGGATCATAATGAGAAGGTTTCTTATGGAAAAAATCTGGAATTTATCCATTCCGATGAAGCCTTTTCAGAAGGATCCAGAAGCGTGCTGGCCTTTATCCGGGAATGGGTCGAGAATCATCACGGCACTTACATGTCCAGATATGAACAGCTGAAGAATATAGCTGTGGAAAAGGTGAGGGATCTTACCGTTGACAGAAAAGAACTTGAGGATCTGCTTCTTATACTTGGCGAAAAAAGTTTCAAGTTCAAAATGAACAATGATCCGGAGACAACATGGCATTCTGTCAGAGAAATTCCGGACAGGACGCTGATGATCCGGAAGAAGGATCAGGGGTTATCTCTTGAGATCGCGCCGGTATACAGTGTGACAGGCATACGGTATCATATGTATTTTGATAATGCGAAGGTATATCTGGTTTCCAGGCAGGAGCTTGGAGCAGTGGAGGAATTTGTTGCCTGTCTGGAGCGGCTTCCTGCAGGCCGAGGCTTTATTGATGAACCGGATGTGCCCGCGTTTGTGCGTGAGCTGCTTCCTTCCCTGAAAAAATTTTTTCACTGTGATCTCAGGGATTTCCCGGAAGAAACAGGTCTTGAATGCTACAAGGCTGCATATGAGATCTATCTGGATGCGCCGGAGCGTGACTGGATCACCTGTAAGGCATTTTCTGTTTACGGGAAGGATAAATTTTCGGTTTTTGACCGAGATGTGTCTGCCCGCACCAGGGATATTCCGGGAGAGCTTGGTGTGTTTGCGATGCTGTCAAAATATTTTAACGGATATGATGACCAGCGGATGGAGCTGGCATTGGATTGTCGTGCCGAGGAACTGGAATCTTTGTGCAGGGAAGGTTCAGGGAAGCCCGACAGTGTGAAAGCTTCCGAAGAAAAGCTCTACCAGCTTCTTACTGAAGGGATCCCCGCCATGCAGAAAGTTGCAGCTGTCTATATTTCCCAGTCCATCAAACAGATGAGGGTGACAAAGCTGCCAAACATCCGTCTTGGCGTTTCTCTGTCAGCCGGACTTCTGAACCTGGATCTGGATGTGGAGGGGATGGATCAGGCGCAGCTTTTTGATATTCTTTCTAGGTACGATCGCAGGAAAAAATATTTTCGCCTGAAGGATGGCAGCTTTCTGGATGTTTCCGATGGTCAGCTCAGGGAGCTTTCTGCTCTGAAAAATGGACTGCAGATCAGTGATCGTGAACTGAAAAAAGGAAAGACTCAGGTTCCGGCCTATCGTGCTATGTATCTGGACAGTCAGCTGAAGGGCGGCGATCTGATCAAGGTAGAGAAGGACAATGCCTTTCGTGCGTTGATCCGGAACATGCAGACAATGGAAGAACATAAATTTCAGATTCCCAGGGAGCAGGAAAAAATCCTCCGGGGCTATCAGAAAGAGGGCTTTTACTGGATCAAAACTCTGAAGCATAATCAGTTTGGAGGGATCCTGGCAGATGATATGGGACTTGGAAAAACCCTCCAGGTGATCACATTTCTCTGGTCAGAATTTCAGGAATCTGCGCCGGGAGAAAACAGACGTGCCCTTGTGATAACGCCTGCTTCGCTGGTGTTTAACTGGATGAACGAGATCGAACGTTTTGCGCCGGGACTTCCGGCTACCGTTGTGACTGGTGATGTGAAGGAGAGGAAAGCACTGATCAAAAATGCGGGAGAACGGGAGGTTCTGATCACTTCCTATGACCTTCTGAAACGGGATCTGAAGGCTTATCAGAACCTGGATTTTGCTGTGCAGATCATTGATGAGGCGCAGTATATCAAGAATCACGGAACTCAGGTGGCAAAGGCTGTGAAGGAGATCCGGTCGGAATTCAGGCTTGCGCTGACCGGTACACCGGTGGAGAACAGGCTCAGTGAGCTGTGGAGTATTTTTGATTTTCTGATGCCGGGATTTTTGTATTCTTATGAGAAATTCCGCAAGGAAATAGAGCTTCCAGCTGTGCAGTACAGCAATTCCGATGCGATGGAGCGTCTGCAGAAAATGATCCGTCCTTTTGTGCTGCGGAGATTGAAGAGGGATGTGCTGAAGGATCTTCCGGATAAGCTGGAAAAAGATATGTTTTCCCCGTTGGAAAGCGAGCAGAAGGAGCTGTATGAGGCCCATACGGAACGGCTTCGCCTAATGCTTGGGATGCAGTCGGATGCGGAGTTTCGCACTTCTAAACTGCAGATCCTTGCAGAGATCACGAGGCTGCGGCAGATCTGCTGTTATCCGGGACTTGTATATGAAGGATACAAAGGGAATTCTTCCAAGCTGGAGATGTGCATGGAGTTGGTTCAGAATGCGGTGAATGGCGGACATAAGATCCTGCTTTTTTCCCAGTTTACTACCATGCTGGATGTGCTGGCTGTCCGTCTGAAAAAAGCAAAAGTTTCTTTTTATATGTTGACCGGATCGACTTCCAAGGAAAAACGGGCGCAGATGGTACATGCATTTAATGAGGATGATACTTCTGTTTTCTGCATTTCTCTGAAAGCAGGAGGAACAGGCCTGAATCTTACGGCAGCTGATATTGTGATCCACTACGATCCCTGGTGGAATCTTGCCGTGCAGAATCAGGCAACAGACCGTGCCCACCGCATCGGTCAGCAGAACGTTGTCAGTGTCTACCGCCTCTTTATGAAAGACACCATAGAAGAACGAATCCGGGCTCTTCAGGAAAGAAAACGGGAACTGGCTGATGAGATCTTAAGCGGCGAGGGAATCGGCCAGGCTTTGATCAGCAGAGAGGAAGTACTGGAGCTGCTAGGCAGGTAAAATTCTTAACCGAATCAAGTAAGTTCCCTGCTTCAATTACGAAAAGCAATACGCGGTGAGGGGACTTGCTTGTATCGGGAAGAATGCAGGCTGTGAATATCCGCCTGACTCAACAAAAACACCCCCGATGGAAATCGCGTGTGTAAATCACATACGATATCCGTCAGGGGTGTTTTATTTTATGCAAAAAACTTATCGTACAGACCAAAGAAGAAGATAAACAGAATGATCAGCGGCAGGATATAAGTGATGTATCCGCGCATCCATTTCCGGATCTTCATGCCTTTTCCGGTGTTGGCTTCTTCTGTGAAGTTTTCCCAGCCCCAGCCCCGTTTGGAAACACAGAAAAGCAGGTATACAAGAGAACCAAGCGGGAGCAGAATGTTGCTTACCAGAAAATCTTCAAGGTCGAGAATTGCGCCGCCGAATACCTTGAGCCAGTCCCAGGACCATACATTGTATCCAAGTACGCATGGCAGAGACAGAAGGATGATGGCGATGGCATTTACAAGACTGGATTTTTTTCGGCTCCAGCCGGTAAGCTCCATACCGCAGGAAATAATATTTTCAAATACAGCCAGGATGGTAGAGAAAGCTGCAAATGACATAAAGATGAAGAACAGGCTTCCCCACAGTCTTCCAAGCGGAATGTGGTTGAAAATATTCGGCAGTGTGATGAAGATCAGGCTCGGTCCGGAAGTCTGGTCAACATTGAATGTGAAACATGCCGGGAAAATAATAAGTCCGGAGGTGATCGCAACAAAAGTATCCAGAAGCGCAATATTCATGGATTCACCAAGCAGTGCATGATCTTTTCCGATGTAGCTTCCGAAGATAGCCATAGCACCGATACCAAGGCTGAGAGTAAAGAATGCCTGGTTCATAGCACCGGTAATGGTAGAAATAATACCGATCTCTTTCATACGCTCGAAATCCGGGATCAGGTAGAATTTCAGTCCCTCTTTGGCACCATCCATGGTAAAACTGTTGATGGCAAGAACAACCATGATCACCAGAAGAGAGATCATCATAACCTTGGTAACTTTTTCAAGGCCGTTCTGAAGACCGCGGGAGCAGACAAAAACACCTGCAATAACAACAACGATCATCCAGAATCCCATAGTAACGGGCTGGCCAAGCATGTTGGTAAACTGTCCTGCAACACCGTCGGAATCAAGTCCCTGGAATTTACCGGTGGCTGTCATATAGAAGTAATTCAGCATCCAGCCTGTAACAGTGGTGTAAAACATCATCAGGAGATAACATCCGATCAGAGTGATATATCCATGGATGTGCCATTTCTGTCCTGGTTTTTCCAGTGCGTAATAGGCTTTGACGGGACTCTTCTGGCTGGCACGTCCAACAGAAAACTCCATAGTCATAACAGGAAGTCCAAGAAGGGCCAGGAAGATCAGGTAAAACAGTACGAATGTGCCGCCACCGCCCTGTCCGGCCATGTAAGGGAATTTCCAGACGTTTCCGATTCCGATGGCACAGCCAGCAGAAATCAGAATGAATCCCAGACGGGATCCAAGTTTTTCTCTTTCTTTCATAACTCACCTCATTATTGCAGTATGGTAAACTGCTATTTGTATAAAGTCGCAGGTTTTATCTTAACACATTCCGGGATATTGCACAATAAAAAGAACTTGCATTTTACATAAAACATATGTTAGAGTAAAATGTAATTTTAATAAGATGAAGCGGTGAAACGTTACGCTTTAATGATATAAAGATCATATGCCGATAGAACCTGGATAACTGTTCTTTTCAGTCAGGGATACAAAGTTTTTTGGAGAGATTCCGTAATATTTCCGGAAACATTTGCTGAAATATCCGGAATCAGAAAATCCGCATAAAGAAGCTACATTTTGAATGGAAGGGCTGTCTTCCAGAAGAAACTGTCTGGCTTTTTTCATGCGGCAGACATTGATATATGAGGTAAGTGTAACTCCGGATTCCTGACTGAATACAGCAGAGAGATGCTGGGGATTGACAAAAAAATGGGAAGCAATGGTTTCAAGACGAAGATCCGGCTGATTAAAATTCAGACAGATATATTCCTGAACCTGGGATACAAGAGCTGACTTCCGCGGATTTTTTTCATCAGCAAGAGAATCCAGAACTGCCTTGCAGGTAGACTGGAGCAGTTGTTTTAACTGCAGGGCACTCTGGCAGTTCTGGTAAGTATTCAGGGCGTTTTCCAGAAGAGGAAAAAGCGTTTCACGCTGACTGCACTCCGTGATAAAACCGTCAAGTACAGTAAGAAAAGCAGCAGCTACACTCCAGGTCTGCCGGATATGGATTTTTTTGGTGATGATATCGTTGAAATATTCATCAATATATTTACAGAGAGCCGGTGAATTTTGCTGGCGCAGAAAGATCAGGATATCATTATAAACCAGAGGCTTTAATGTAAAATCACCGGAATGGGACTGGGGCGT